>JAERSV010000036.1 GCA_016845345.1 Methanobacteriota archaeon | reverse complement strand
AATGACCAACTTATTCGCGATTTCTTGTTTACTCTTGGAAAAACTCTAGCCACCCAAGGGTGCACATCCTTCCTTGTTGCTGAGATTACCTCTGCTGGTGCCAAAGCCCACTGGTCATCTTTCGGTGTGGAAGAGGCTATCTTAGACGGAATAATGGTGATGGGGGATATCGATAGAATGGGTCACTTGTTACGATTTTTACAAGTTGTAAAGATGAGAGGCACAGACCACTCCCGGGCAAAATATGCCCTAGAATTGACGCCTATGGGTGTGATGATGACGCCGATGCTAAAGTGGGGAGTTGACACAACATGATTGAGTTAGACCAACGGATAGCTGAACAACTCACGGAGATTACACTGAATTCTTCTTTACAAGTTCGTTGCGGCTCAAGTAACTCATTTCTTGTGACTGCTTCACTTATTGAGCCGCTCATCAACGAATTTCAAATGGGCGGGGTTTACATTTCTGCAAGCCGCCCTGCACCTGAACTAATTGCAACTCTACAGGAAATTGATATACCAACTGAGGGAATCCAATTCATTGATTGTGTCTCATCAGCATTATTGGGAGGCACTGAAAACCAATACACCAATATTTCCTATATTGATAGCCCAATTATGCTTGAAAATGTTCTTCTGAGAACCTTATTTCACCTACGCCAAATGCCCACTGAACAAAACTTCGTAATCCTAGATTCAGTAAACGCATTAGCAATTTACAATGAAGAAAAAATGCTGGCTGAATATCTTCACACATTCATCAATACCTTCCGCGGCCGTGATGTGTTGAGTGCAGTAGTAACAGTGCCCGACCAAACCCCTCCAAGTGTTCTTGCAAACCTTGACCTGTACTGTACTGATTTGGTAGACCGAGGACAGGTTGTTATTTCCTGATGTGATGATGATGGCACGACGTATCGAATTCGACCCTGCTGATGTAGAGTTCTTTGGCGAAATCGCTAGCATAGGCTCACCAAAATTTGACAAAATGATGAAGGGAGGAATTCCTCGTGGTTTTACAATTCTTTGTATCGGTGAGCCAGGTGCTGGAATGGACTTATTCATGAAGCAGTTCACATCAGTTGCAGAAGACCCCGCGAATACAGTGTTAGTATCTACTGCAGAAAGTCAAAACGAGATTTTACAGGTTTTTCGTCGCTATGACTGGCCACTCGACCTCAAAGTTAGAACTTTAGGAGAAGAGTACAATGAACAGGTACTTGAAAAGGACATGGAAGCCAGTAGATTCCGCCTCGAAGGATTTACGATGCAAGATATTCAGAGGCTTGCTCAAACAAGATTCGTTGAAGAAGATGCAACCGATTATCTAGTTGCAATGGCGAGCCAAATCACATCACTCGGACCGTTTTTCCGCTGTGCTGTTGACAACCTCGATTTCTTTTTCCAAAGAAACGAAGCCCGAAGAGTTATTTCTTTGATCAGAGTTATGCAAGCACATACCCAATTAAATCGTGGAGTCTTATTGGTTTCCGCATCAAGCGGCTCAATACCTGAAAGCGTACAGCGAGAATTATCTCTCATTTGCGATATTGTATTCGATTTTGAAGTCAAGATGATTGCAAACAATTTCGAAACTAGAATGGTGGTTAGAAAATTCCGTAACGCACCTGAAAACCTGCGCGTTTACACCTACCGTGTAACAGCCGAAGAAGGTATAACACCAGAGACAGTGGACAGAGTTGCGTGAGAGGGGAAAGATGAATTCACCAAGAAGACTGAACAGAGAGCCAGAAGAGGCGGTTTCTCCAGTCATTGCAACTATTCTTTTGCTAGCAATCACCGTTCTATTGACCAGTGCAGTATACCTGATGATGTCATCTAGTGTACAAGCACCAAACAAAGGAGTTCCCACTGCTAAAGCCAGTGTTAGAATGCTTGACAATGGCTACCAAGTAGTCACAATTACCGAAATGAATGCACAAGTAGAGACTTTCAAATGCAAGTTCCAACTAATTCCACCTGAGAGCGTTAGCACAACCGCAATTTCAGGATACACATCTGATGCTAATGTCTACGGTGTATCAGGTCAAAATGTCTCATTCCAAGACAGAGATGCTGGATTTACCGTCAATACAGGTGATTACTTCGTGATTGATGCCGCAACCGTTGGAAGTGACAGCGGAGACTGGACATTTAGAATGCTGTTTGAGGGAAGTGGTGGCCGAAGTAATGGTGAAATTTTTGCGGTTGGTCTACCAGCGGCATCCTGATTTTTTCACCTATGCGGCACAAAGGGCTTGAATGGCAAACCCCCTTTGCAGGTTTGAGAAGAATGGGCGGACTAGAGAATTGGCAGCCGTACCGTGCCGCCATCGGTAGAGAAGCAACCGGAGGCTCTGTGCCAATTAAACCACAAGTTATCACCACACCAACCCAATGGCAACTAGCCCCATCAAAAAGTCACATGATTCGCTGGCTTCTGCTTTCTGCTCAGGGAGAAAAAGATGTCACTCTTAAATTCTCAGGAACACCGGGAAATGATGTAGAATCAATGGCAAGATGCCTCACACAACTTGGAGTTAACATAGAAAAAAATGAGTCACATTGGGTGATTTCAGGTGTAGGGATAAACGGCTTCAAACGTCCAGTTTCAGTGCTAAACTGCGGTAATTCAGGAACTGCTCTACGCCTTTTAACCATAGCCGCCGCTCGACTAAACTACCCAATAATGCTGGATGGAGACCACACATTACGCCAACGCCATTCACAAACACTACTGCACATTTTGGAGTACCTTGGAGCACAAGTCAGTCATGGAACAGGTTTGGAGTCTCTACCCTACCTCGTACACGGCCCTATGGAGCCGGGCGAAGTCACACTTGACATATCTCGCTCAAGCCAACCACTCTCATCTCTTCTCCTCTCAATGCCAGCAGTGAATGGTGAAATTAGAGTCAACTTAGCCGGGCAAGGAGTATCACGATTACATGCACAACTCTCTTTTGAACTGGCTGAGAAAACCGGTTCTGAAAACCAAATGGATTGGCGCAAACACATCAACCTCAAACCTTGGATTGTAGAATGTCCAGATCTTGTGGAGATTCCTAGCGATAGGAGTCTAGAAGCATTCGCAATCCTCTATCAATCTGTACATGGGATTGAAGTTGAAGTAACTAATCTACCATCAGATGATGATTCACTTGGTGCTGAAATCCTGGCCACCTTCGCGGGTGGGCAGATGATGTCTGACATTGATGATTTCAAAATTGATTTACGCGACTCAAACGATTTAGTGCCGCCACTCGCAGCAATTCTTGCTTTAGGAAATGGAGGCACCATCACCGGTGCTAGCCATGCCAGACATAAAGAATCAAATCGCATTGAGAAAACCTCCGAATTGCTTTCACAATTCGGATTGACTGCGACTCCTACTGAAGATGGATTGGAAATTGAAGGCGGGCAATCACCAATTCCACCCACTGAACTAGTCAAAACTCACGCTGACCACCGACTTTGGATGACAGCAGCATGCTTAGCGACCAAAGTCGGTGCAACTCTATCACATCCAAACTGCTATGCAGTT
>JAERSV010000035.1 GCA_016845345.1 Methanobacteriota archaeon | reverse complement strand
CATCGATGTAGATCATGCTGGATGGAGTTATCTGATAAGTTCCAGATGTACAAGCCCAAAGTGTCCCAATTCTCAGTTCCTTCATTCATGCGATCCAAGAGTCACTGGTTCTATTGAACACAACATGGGCAGGATGGTCTTGAACGCCTATGCATTCGAGGGCATAATGAGGAAGGTCGATTCACTTGTTGAGAGAGCCACGAATAGATCACTTGATCCAGAAGATGAATGGCTGCGAAACTGGGAACCAATTGAGGTCGGATGAGAATGAAGGTTATTCTCATTGCTTGTTCAAAGAGTAAGTCAACCGAACCAGAATCCAACCTAATCTGGTCGGATGGAATGACCATTGAACGTTGGTCAGAAGCTTGGAAAAGTGCTTCATCGAAGATCGAGCCAGGTGAACTCTACACAGGCAGATCAGTTCGCCAACAGTTAGGTTTGATTCGGATGGCTGACGACTGCATTGGATATGCGATATCCGCAGGAGGGGGGCTATTGCAATTCGATGAAGTTGATGTTGTACCAGGTTATGATGCGACATTCTCGGTTGACAAAGGGCCAAGTGTTGATGACTGGCACCTATTGCCATTGGGAGGCCTATCCAGAATTCCTGAGGATGCAACCCAGATCATAACCTTCGCACCTCCGAGGTATCATCATGCACTCGCTAGGGATCCACATTATGAAGCGCTTTCAGAGAAATTTGTTGTTGCATCCACTTCACCTCTGCGAAAGAGCGCTGGAACTGTGATCGAAGTTCATCCTCGGTCCAGAGAAGTACTGAAGACATCGAGTTCTGATCTCAATACTCGCTTTCTGAGAATGTATCTCACTGGGGGACTCTCTGCATTCGAAGATCTCAACACGAGTGCAGATGATCTTCCAAAACAAGTTGAGAAGAGAGCCGTTGACGATTCTGAACTAGAGGCAATCATCCTTGAAGCGCCATCGTTTTCGTCGTTCATGAAACTAGTCCGATTCATCCGAGATGATTTACTCGTCAAGGCAAGTGTCGAGAGGATTCGCTCGACTAAACTAGAATTGGAATCCAGAATCGAATGATTCCATGCGGCGACATGCGGCCCCTCCGCTTCGAATGTCTTAGCCATTTATGTGAATCCCCCCACCATTGGGGGAGCATTCAAATGGCTCGGACATGATTGAGTCGAACATGGGCAAGAAACTCTTCTACGACCATGAAATGAACGCCGCCTGGAGGATCGCCAGAGAGAAAGGAATGGAGTACGCTCGTGCTCGGGGACATTCGAAGAACAGCCTTCACAACGACCAGAAGGACATGCTGTATGTCGCATGCGAGATGCAGGACATCGGATGCACGGACCCAGCTGACATCGATCAAGTGGTGTTCAACAAGTGGCGCGGCTACACGATGTCTGATGAGAACCGCAGTGGGAAGGCCATCACCGAGAAGGGCTTCAAGAAGCGCAAGGAGGCCCTGATTCTCCTCCTGAAGGCCAACAAGCTCGAAGACCCGCTTTCCATCGTGCAGATGCACAGGTCCAAGATCGTCCAAGACGAGATCAAGTTCTGGTCGCCTGAGGAACTCGATGCCATGACGCTCCGAGCACTCGAAGTGTTCGAGCAGGAACCTGAGAAGCGAGCTGCTGCCATCGCTCACATTCTGCACATCGTCTGCCCGCCTCGTCGTGAGGACACGGCTTCGATGAAGTGGGCATGGGTCAACATCGAGGAGGAGTTCATCCTCTTCCCCGCCAAGAAGAACGGACGACAGCCGGGCAACATGATCCAGCCTCGGTTCACTCCCATCCTGCGCGCATGGAAGGAGATCACGAGTGAATTCCCAGGAGGTGATGAGTTCATCTTCCCCTCCAGCATGGCTCAGACGAGTGGTTCGACCAAGGTGAACCGACCCCATGTGACGGGCAAGACCATCTCGAAGCATCTGGAGTACATCCGCAGCACCACTGTGATGCCCGATGGGAGTCAGCCGCAGAAGCTGTCGAGTCACAAGTACCGACACTCCTTCGCCATGCGTGCGCTGAAGCAGGGCTGCAAACTCTCATTCATCGCCAAGGTGCTGGGTGACACTCTCGCCACGGTTGAGCAGTTCTACTCCAGATTCCTGTTGAATGCCGCCCACATGGCTGAGTTCGACAAGATGATGCGAGAGCAGAATCACAGGATCCCTGCAATCAACACCGCCCAGCCTTCCTGGCTGATGCGGAACCCGAAGCCATCTGCAACCGCTCGACAGCTGAACATCGCTGAGGGGTTCAGACTCTTCATGGAGAACAAGCCCGCAGGCAACGGTTCAGGCCGTTCGGGGTATGGACGCTGGGGTGAGCGGGCACCTGCAGTCGATTCACGAGGTGGACGTTGGGGGATACTGATTCTCGCTTGACTGAGGCTCTGTTGAGCCAACAATTTGATGCCGAACTGCTCGAAGTTGCAAAAACAGCTGCAAATTTGGTCGAGGTGGTGTCATGAACAAACCACGTAGCGCGGATAATGACAATTATCCGTCAGCCTGGGCAGTGAAAAAATTCCAACTTTTGGAAACTGACCCAAAAAAGACTGATTACCTAATCATAATTTGTGGCGTCTTTTTCCTCTCAATTTCGGTGGTGATGAACTGGCTTTTGTGAATCACGTACCAGATTACTGCTGCATAGCAAAGTGTGGTCAACCAAAGAAATGCTCTTGGTGTGGCGATACTGAATGCTACTGCAGTGAAAGTTCAAACAAATTCATCCAACCTAATTTCATGGTTTGGTTCTGGGATACTGGACAACCAGTTGAATGGTTCTGTCCAGATTGTGTGGCGAAAAACATTTTCACGCTGAAGATTGATTTAATCGATAATGAATAAAATTCATGGGAGCAGGTAGTATGGTTCTCTCTTCAGTCGTATCCCATCGATTTGTTCAACTACCTGCTCCCGCCTTTCTCACCTCAGCAACGAGACCTTCTGCATACTATCTGGTTCAATGCCCACACTGTTACATTACAATTCCCTGGAGACCAAGACTGAATCATGAAGTCTTTGACTGCAGAATAAGGATCCATTGCTCGAAGTGTCTTAGATGGTTCCAGAATAAATCCACCAAAGTCAAATATGGAACAAACAGGAAAAACACACGCCCTCATCCTGTTTGGATTGGAAGAATCGGCGCAGGAATCTCGTGGCGTGTCGTATGCACGTTGGGAGACCGTTTGAACGAGTGGAATTCCTCGTACACCCACACTCGTTGGAAAGATGACCATGATAGTGGCCCACGTCCCATTACAGAACACCAGGGCGAGTGGTGGCCTACTATTCTACGCTGTGAGGGTTTTTCTTCTGTCCTATTATCCAAATACCCCATTCCAGATAAGGTGATGGATAAACATGGAATCCAACCTTAGCACCTATGGTGCTACCTGAAAGGTAGCAATTTTTGGTACATATGAGGTGCTATAATTTTGTATAAATAGCAAGTAGATGATAACGACAGTTTACATGGGTAAAAACCAGTGGGTATCGGTAGTAGCGAACCTTGCGTTAATCATGACAGTTGTTGGAGCCGCTTGGCTCACTGTTGGAGAACTTGGGGTGGGGGAAACTTGGGACGTAATTTCGGGCGATTGTGCTGCGAATTGCACTCAAGAAACAAATGTGACTTTCAGTGGAAACAACGCTGGACCAGTATCATTCTCGGATAGAGTTGTTACTGCAGGAGCTGTTGTAACACTTCTTGTAGGGCTTGGGGCCGTTTCAATAAGTGCATCACAGCCTAAAGTTTTCAATGACATCATACGTTATTTGCCATTACTAATCGGCGTGATCGCCCTCATTGAATTCAATGACATATTCCAATCTTACATCCAGGGAAGTTACGACTTCGATATTTACAGTGATGGTCAAAATAGCCTACATTTGTTTGTCGTAGGTAGCATTATGGCTGCCGGTGCAAAATTATTGGGCAAAAAGAATTGAGGCCCCAGGAAGGGGTCTCAATGGGAAATAGAACTTCCGACGTCGCGTGGTTCATCATACCACTAATGCTGTTCATGGGCCTTGGCACGACATATCCAGCAGGACCAAATTTGGCTTGGGATGATCCAGCAAATGACTTTGATCCAGCCAATCGAGGTGGAGCCAACGCTTACGATTTCGATAATCCCAACTACCAAGTTGGTGATTGTGACCCAATACCAAATCCACTGCCTGATACAGATGGTGATGGCTTGATTCCTTACAATACGGTGAATCCTGCTCAATGGGCCAACATCGATAAATCATGCTTTGAATTACAAGATTGGGACCAAGACGGAATTTGCGATCATAGAGTGTTTGAAGGTTCACGTTCTCAATCTGCGATGGATTTCCAGCCAACTGTAAATCGGTTTGAAGAGATAAACCCTGGTAGTGGCGTTTGGTCTCTTGCAGTACCAAATGTGAGTATCTGTACTGGGTGGAGTCCAGCATGAGGGGCGGTGTGTAATGTGGGTCAAAAGTTGAGTGGGTCTGCCTACAATGATGTCGTTTTATCGATGTTAGCATTGGGATATTTGATACTACTACTACCTTGGGTAGCTACATTTGCCGTTCAACTTGCTTACTCTACTTCTGAGCCAGTCACACAAGATTTACCAGATGCTGATGGAGCTTATCCTGGTACGCCCAGGGGAGGAATCGTCTGGACAGAATTCCAAGACAATTACAATGGGTTTGGCCTGATGTATGATGAGTGTGAACCATGGGATACCGCTACCTCGACATCAAACTATCCTAACTACAATTATTCGATGATGGTCTCAACAGCTGGTTACGACCAGAACTTAACTTGGAGATTCGCAGACCAACCATTCAGGTCATACGGAACAATGCCATGCTCAACCGTAAATGATGAGATAGGCGTTAGGCTCACCACTGATGCATTTAGAGTCGGTCCTAACAATGCAATGACGAAATTCAATGCTACCTGGGTGAAATGGAGCAACCCTACTTACTACTCAAATGCAAATCTTTCTTGGTATGCTGAATATGATTGGTGGGTTGAAATCAACGGCGAATATGTATTTGGTGAATCTGTACGCCAGAATGATGCTGATAGTTATACGTTAATTGATGATTGGGGAGGGAGTTCACCTGCCTACTATCCAACAATCCACTTCGAGCACAACTTATCTGTTGATGATGAAAACAGAGTGCGCCTGGCATCTGCATACGCAACAAATTCATCTGGACTCAATGTAACACTGCATTGGGAGTGTTATGGAGGAGTAGGTGAGTACTGTGACATCATCAGCAATTCTGCTGGCAACTATAATGATGATAGTTTGTGGCTGCACGTAGATGTAGAGTATATCGGAGCTGAAGATTATGATTTGATAATCCAGGGAGCTGCAATCATCATGGGAGTTCTTTGCCTGGTCATTGCAATTGGATCAACTCCACTATGGGATCCACTCAAAAGTCGGTTGGGTGATATGTGATGCTCGGACCAATTTCTCTGGTTTATTTTATTGTGTTCACTGTTGGATTAGGTACATCGAGATATATCGGTAGAGTGACTCCTGGTTCTGTACGTGTATTGGGTGGAACTGGTGTTGGAGCTAGCACTGGCATGATTCTCAGTAATGGCCCTGCATACTCTTTCATGAGTTCAGCTTGGAATGGTGGTATGGGCTTGGCTGGCACGTTCTTCATTGGTTGTCTGGCATTCATGATTACCATTTGGTTGGTGAATTTATACACATCTGAAGGTAAATCAATGGTGAGGTGAGATTGTGGTTGGAGTAGCAGTTAATACGGGGTCAGGGGCTGGAAAAATTGCCAAATGGTTCTTCATCTTTGTAATTTTGTTAGTGCTAATCTTGATTCTATGGGTCGCATGGAATTTGATGGAACAAGGTGCGAGCCTGACGGACCCGAGCACCTGGTCAGCTCCTATCGTAACTTGGTTTGAGACTAAATTTGGTGTCTACGATACTGGAGATTCAAAAGGCACAGCATTGCTGAAGGCAATTTATTTCTCTGGAATCGGTGCTGGTGGAGCATTCCTTGGAATTGGAACATCATCTTGGGGAATTGCTGGAATGGCAGAGAGTTTGCGTAAAGGAAAGTCAAGTTGGTACACTTTCTTTAAGAGATAATTGAGGTGGTAAAATGAAGGTGGTATGGTGCGGAGAAATTGGATCTTAGTCCTGGTGGTGGTAGTTTGTTTGGTCGGCACCACACCACCTGCCTCAGCTGCTACCATCAGGGCACCTGATGGTGATATTTGTATCACCGTCGCGTACGTGATTGACCATCAAGGACATCATATCTCGATGATTAGTAATGGAACAATTCAATTTGGAACTGAACTTTATGTTGAATCAGACTGTGGTCGATTTAACGTAAGTATTGATGGGCAACAACCAGTAGAAGTTGAGGGAGGTCTGTACATCAATAACATCTCAGCATCAACGAGAACAATCGATATTGGTGGAGATGGCTGGCAACTCAATTACACGAATTTGCAATTTTGGCCGACCATGGCATTCAATGATGCAATCAATTATTGGGTCAATCAACCAAGTCCTGAAGGTGAGTATTGGACATTGCAAGAATTACGTGGTCACGATTTCTGGGTCGGATTTGCAACCGTACTGGTATCACTAATCGTTAGTTTGTCAATAGTAAACACGTTGGCGAGAAGGTTTGTTGAAAGAGAGATCGGAAAGGAAATTACAGAGGGGGGGTTATTTTGAGTTCACCAATTTCTGCCCGCATCGGTTCCCCTGGAACACCAGCACAAGGACGTGAGGGTTCATCTTGGGCACATATCCTGGACAAGTGGTTTGTTCGAATAGTAATCCTCATCCTATTATTGGTTTCTTTCTGGCTCAATTGGTGGTCATACATCTTCAAGATTCCAGTTTACTGGTTGGTTGGTGCAATCGGAGCTATGTTCTGGGCACCTTACTTTTTCCAAGTGCATCGCGCACGACAAACCGAACTCGTAGTTTACCAGAGACCAAACAGATTGACACTTTACAGAGTTGGAAAAAAATCAAAGGGATTCAGTATTGATGGGACTCCAATTAGCATGTTATCGAATTCAGGATACAAGAGAATCTACGTAACTGATTATGATGTTGAGACGAATACAGCATTTGGTAGCCATATCAGAGGATACTCTCCACTCGATTATCTGGCTAACTTGACTACGTTTGATAAATTGTCAACTAAATTCACCGAACATATTGAAGAAGATAGAATTTGCAAAGAGCTTGTTGGTGTACGTGTAGCAGAGAATGTGCGAGACCATGCCCAGAAGTGGGTGGATATCGGAATCGCTAGCCAATCACCTGAACCAATAATTCGAGAATTGGAAGCTTTAGAGATAATGAGAGTGACAGACCAGCAGACAAGTCTGGACGTGGAGGAGGTGTTAGAAGATGTCTGAACCTGATCCAGATGTGTGGATGCAAGCAGATTGGCCCGTAGAACGTGCCAGGCACCTCCTCCTGCCACGAGGAGCACCTTACACGTGTGAAACCTACCAAGGGGGGGGTAAACGCGCCCACACGACAAAAAAAGCATTTGGAGCAGGTCAAATTCTCCTCCTGGGCACCAGTGGGAGTGGGAAATCGACTTTGGCTAACAGCCTCTTAGCCTGGGCGACCATCCATTCACCAGTTCCACGTCCTTTGTGCTTCCTTGGAATGCCTGAAGAATGGTTGAAGTGTTTACCAGACTACATGCAAAAAGTAGCCTACACACTCAAAGGTTTGGACGAATTACATAAAGTGAAGCGCGGTTCAATTGTGTTGATTGATGATTCTGGAATCCATGCTGCAGCACGTAGAGCAATGTCAGGAGGTAATGTGATGTTCTCGAAGTATGCACAAATCGCGAGGCACCAGGACGTGACGATGGTAGTCACCGCCCAGGCATTCAGAATTATCGACTTCGCAGCAGATGCAGTAACGGAAGGATGTACGTTAATCAAGTGGTACGATATGGGTGCCCTCAAACATGAAAGACCAGAGATTAGATCTAAAGTAGAGATGGCACAACAAATTCTACGTGACCACACTGGCAACTCATCTGAAGCTTGCAGACCGTTCTACTATTGTATCGAGGACAAACAGTTGGCTAAATTCCCTGCTCCAGATTGGGTGCTAGCTGATGACATTGGAAGACCATTTGGATTATTGACAGAAGAGAGGATGAAAGAGGTGCTTGGGTCTTGAGTGATGTTACACGAGAGGAATTGATGGTCATGTTTGACCGCATGGCCGCTTCGTTGGCTTTGGATTTGGAACCTGATGTAGCTCTAAACGATGGAAAATTACACGCCGCCAAGACTGTCCTCGAGCGCATGGGCATTAATCCAAGCTCTGACTCGGCGACTTGCCTCCTCCGCCCCGTTGAGAGGGCTGGACACCAACGCCTCATGATGCACCAGAGAATTGGAGTCAGAGCCGCCACTATCAAGCGCAAGAAGGTCAGGAGTAGGGTCTGGACTGGCCTCGATTAATCGATACAACGAGCGATAAATGTACACTTTTCGCTTATTTTGCCAAATATGTTTCCTCTCAAGTACCCCTTGAAGGGCCAAATGCCTCAACTTTTGGGCCGTAGTATGAGTGCAAATGTCCAATTCTGAGCCAATTCCACGAGAAGTCAACCAATCTGGTTGTGATTCCATGTACAACCGAATTCGCTCTGCTTGGCTTTTCGCCACGCGTCGTTGACATCAACCACTCGCTAATGAACAGTTGCCCAACCAACTGCGTTTTTGTGTTCATTTGTTCAAAAATCACGTCTCGCGTGTTCGTCGCTCAACCAAGCCTCTAATCTTCTTGTGGGTGTTGAGTGTTTTGGCTTCGCCGACCACCACACCCCCGACCAACCGCCAAGCGTGCTTAGCACCCCACCGGCTACACACCACTAATAGATAGTTCGGTCCGACCCAAAAATCGATTCTCACCGAATTCCCTCAAAAACGTTGCACTCGCGCACGCATGTGCGACCCCTGTTTTTTGAAAGTGGCAATAATGCAATAATGCAATAATACGCCAAGACCGATTCTGAACGCGCCGCGACTGAACATTTGTCATTCTGCATCATTGGTTGGAGCGAGTTCTGATCCATCTGGACCAGCCTTTGAAGTTGGAACATCTAAAGGGGGGTCATCTGCAGTAATTATCTCGCGCTCGAACTTTAGATCATCCAGGACTCTTCTAATCTCCATCTGTGCTGCATGTGCGTAGAACTGAGCAGGACGAGTGAATCCAACAATTACACCACTATCAATCAAATTCTGAATTCTTGCTGAGAGTGCTTTCGGGACCTGAACTGGGTGCCAATCTGTACTTGCCATACTATTGCGTACCTATCATCTGACTTGGATGATTGCCCTTCGCATACCTATAATATACAAATATATTATAAGCTACTTTAGGTTGGCAATAGGTATGTACACAACAATACGGGTGAGAAAGGAGACTTCAAGAACGTTAAATTTGTTGAAGATAGAATTTGGACTGAAAACAGCCGAGGAGGTCATAATACGCCTCCTCGCGACCGAGGTGATAACCTGACTCAAAAAAGGGGGGGTAATCACGGCTTACTTGAGAGATGTGTAGATTATCTCGCTGAGAACGCCGAGGCAACGACTCAGGAGCTTCGCAACCATCTTTTTGATGTTTGGAGATTCCACACACCATCAACTAACAAATTATCCAACATACTCTGCAGAGATGCCAGGATAGTTCAGGTTGGTAAGAAACGAGTGAGGACATTGATTGGAAGCCACCCTGCAGTTCTCTGGGGTCTGCGAGGTGATGAACTTTGATGACGTGGAGCAAAGCCTCCAGAATTGAAGGTGAAATTGCCTTTGCATTTTTAGAATCAAGCAAAGATGAGATTGAGTTCAGAGTATTGAATGAGTTTGTCAATAAATCAATTCCAGCAGTTTCAGCAAGTGTCAGAATGGTTCTGGACGAGTCACCACTATTTCTCAGGGTAGGGCCAACAACCTGGACAACTGCAAATCGCTATGGGGTGAATGCATGAAAAAAGGAAAGAAGAACTGGTTGTTATCCCACGTCCTCGATGTTCTGCAGGATGGTGAAATGACTACAAACGAAATTCTCTCGAAGATACGTGATAAACCATACGCCTGGACTCAGACTCATACATCACTCGCAACGTATCTACGAACCAGCAAAGAGTTCCAACAAGTTTCCCGAGTTAAAATACCGACTGGTCTGTATGGTACTCGCACCATTTCTGTCTGGAGGAGAGCTTGATGCAAGCTGTAATTTTCTACGACCATGAAACCGAGAGGTTCACTGGCAACCAATTAGCTAAGGCTAAGAAATTATTAGATGGTGGATTTGTTTCTCTCATCAGTTCTCATCGTCAAGGCACGTACTGGCAAATTCGCCCACTACCTGGGCAAAAGAGATTCTATCGAGTAAAACCAGATGGTACCCACTGCAATTGTCAAGGATTTGCAAAGAGTGACAAGTGCACGCACACAATGCTTGTTGACAAGATTCTAACATCACCAGGCAATGAAAGATGGAAATTAATTGCAAGTGGGGGGCGGTTTGGATGAAACCACACTGGAGACAATACAAATGCCCGAGATGTGAGAACAGAAGAATCGAATTGCGGAGGAGTCCTCTTTTTTGTGAAGTATGTTCTGACTTCAATGCTCCTCGGAGATTGAGATTAATGCACGTGGAGGCGTTTCTACAATGACAATAGTGGCAGGAGACCGAACACGTGGCCCCAGGGCGGCCATCATCAAGGACGAACTCGATACCAGAGTACCAATTGCAGAACTGGAGACAAAGAAGTGTCTCTGGACTATTTACGAGGTGGAATCATAATGTCAGAAGGTTATCAATGTCCAAAATGCGAGACGAGTATGATTATCCCTGCAAATTCTAAGAAAGGCAACAGACGATGTTATCGATGCAACACGTACTTCACGGTGGTGGTTAAGTGAAAGTCAAAGTTAGAATTCAAGGAACAAAGCGAGAGGTGGAAAGAATGCGGAAGCATCTATTGAAGAAGCACAACAATTGAAGAACCGTATCTATCATCAAAAGTGGGGGGCGAGGAAGAATGACATTCCATGACTTTCAACCTGGTGACGGTTCTCGTTATTGGTTGCATACGTTACCGTCAGAACATGGTGGTATATTGGTTATCAACCATGAAGAGTCTTTGTGGCGTTATCATCGTGGGGATTGTGTTAAGTTTCTTTGTGGCAATTTTAATGAATATACTCAAAGAGCAATATGGAATTATTTGGAGGGGTTGAATGAAAATCAAGTGTAAAAAGTGCGGAATAACTCTATCAGCGAGTAATATGGATTTCCACGACGTCGCCAGATATTCGATGCTTCAATGTGGGGTTGAAGGCACTCATGTTTTCGTTGGGGTGGTTGAATGACTCGGGATATCACTTTGAGAACTGTTTACATTAGAATAACCAACGCTAAGGGAAAGCGAGAATATCTCAATATCGGATGGATGAACGTAGGTGGGCCAAAGAATCTTTTGAAGAAGCACCCTCAACTCATTCTTGGCAAACCCAGGGAAGGAACTAATCCGAAATATGATGGGAATCAGAAATGGTCGAGTTATGGCGACTATTGGTTCGGGCACATAAGAAAGCGCAGGGGTGATTGAGTGAATGGCACGCAAATACACCTCATGGACCAAAGTAGTCAATGCGTTCTTGGAGAACAAACGCTACCAAGTCCAGGACGAGACTCACCGCCAAGTGGGAAACAAATTGAAACACTTCTCCAGAAAATTTGGCCCAAGCGACCCAAAGAATCTGACAACTCAGATGTTCCGAAAGTGGATTCGCGAACTACAACTAACTCTAGCGGCGAGCACAGTCAAAGGAATTCAATGCACCTGCAGACAAATGTTCGATTGGTTGAATCATCCAGTTGCAGCACAAATCAAGGGCGACAAGATAGTGATACCAGAGAAAGCAATACGCACATACTCAGACGGAGAATTGGCCCAAATTCTCCACTGGTGTATCCAACCACACGCAATAAAGGGCCATCGTCGTTCTGCCGTCTACTTACTTATTGCAGCAACCTCAGCAATGAGACCAGGAGAGATTGTACGTCTAAAGTGGGAGAACTGGAACTTCGAGGAGAGAATGTTCAGAGTGATGCAGACCAAGACGAAGGTAGCAAGATTCTCGTGCGTGACCAGGAGCGCGGCCATCGTAATCGAGGAATGGAGAAAAGAGTGTGCGGCTGGTCAACAAATGGAGTGGGTTATTCCATCACTGGTCTTACCAGGGCAACACGTTTTCCCTGGAGCAATGGGTACAAGAGTAAAGAAGCTCGGAAAGAGAATTTGGGACATCGACCAATTCAACACCAAGACATTCCGATCTACAGTGGCGAGGCGAGTCATAGAATCTGGCGGAACGTACGAAGATGCAGCTGCTATTCTTGGTCACAAGTCCATAGAGACAACGCGGCGATTTTACCACCGAATCAAGATGAATCACAGAGCGAGGTGTGCACATGACAAAGCATTTGAAGGACTCTAAATCTGAAAAAGTGTCAGAATTAACTGTCGCGCAGGCTCGAAGTCAAGCGGTAAAGTGGACGTTGGGGGATTTGAACCCCCGGCTTCTTGGTTGCAAACCAAGCGTTCTTCCAAGCTGAGCTAAACGCCCTTGTAGAACCGCCGACCGTCGATTCTCATTTGAGCGTTTGGTAACAACACAGCGACTAGATGTAAGACCACTCGTCAGATGCACTGTTCATTTAGACTCAAGAATAATCTGCAAAATCCGATGTTTATTCTTCTTCAGCGATTTCTGTTATGTCGGAATCTGATTTCATCTCACTGGAATTATCTTCAATTTCCGCCTCTGCTTTGACCATTGAATCACTAGTCCTCATGGCTAAAAGTAATCCAATTAGCAGAACCGAGAGAATCCCTGACGCACCTGCTAACCATAACAACCAGTTTCGTTCTTCCTCGCCCTCATCAGATTGTGGTTCTTGAGTTTCATCATCGTTACCAAATTCATATCCCGGTGGAGGCGCATCGCCCTCCTCTATGTGGACATCTGAAATCACAACTATTGTGCCATTAGTGATTGTGCCATCAGAACTAATATCTTGATATTCGTAAGTACCCACACCCCAAGTTCCGTTGAATGGAATCTCATAGGTGATTCTACAATCATCATCCAATTTGGTTCCATTTTCATCGGTTTCGCACTCGTAAGACATATTGCCTGAATCCCAATCTAAAGTACCATTGTATAATCCGTCTCCATCGGAATCCATTACAATTCTATGTGTGATATTTTCTCGTGAGTCAACATTGTACCACCAAACTGAATCATTGTAAACAAGTTGGGGATTATTTGGTGTAGGCCCACTTTCCTTTACTATGACAGTGAATGTTCCAGCATCATGAGCCACAACGCTAGTTGGTACTAGTGAAACTGCAATCAGAATAAGCAGAGTTGCAACTAGAGCAAGTCGGCTTTGGTTGGAATGCTGCGCCATGAATTGCACTGCGCCACCCACCCATAAATAAAAGGTGACAGCACAGGTGGCGCAGACGATGGATAAGAGGCTAGTTGGGGTAGCTGCCTTCTTGGCGCTCAGTATCTTCTCTGCAAGCCTTTATGCGCTAACAACAAGTTTTGCTACCAATTCGGATGTTGAGGAGAACTGGATGCTGGTAGACCCTCTCCCACAAGAGGACGGGCATGACCACAAAAATGCAAGCGCGCACGAGTTTGGAACACAAAATATTGAGTTCGTAACTTTCAATCCACTAACTCTTCCAGGAAACGCGGAAATCCAAGTTGCTGACAGCCCTGATGGCAATACCTACGCTTATCAAGCGGGTTGGAAAGAGATGCACATTACGGATGTAACAGACCCATACAACACAACCGTTGTGGGGGTTTACAATGACCCTTACACCCAAGTTTTGGATGTGAAGTATCTTGAGTATAATGGGCGAGAGTATATTATTTTGCAAAACCAACTTGTTGACCCGGGCAACGCAGACCCGAATGTTGGAAATTGGGAAGACCCAGCCCAAGTGAGTGTAACTTTAGTTGATGTCACAGACAAATCCGACCCACAGTACATTGATTCTTGGTATGACGTAGACCACCCCTCTGGACCTCATAATCTGTATACACACATGATTGATGGGGAGTGGTACATCTTTGTCGCTAATCCGGATTATGATGAGTGTGATGTTGGTTCTGGTGATGCATGCGGAGGCGTCACAATTGCTCATCTGAATTTTGCCGCTTGGGGGGATTTACCTCGTATCGTCAAAGTGGGGGAAGCAGAAGTTAGTTGGGAGACAACTAATGGTGGCTGGATTTACATTCACGATATGACTGTTCAGACTTGGCCGGGACAAGATACCAATGACCCTCGTTATGGTCACACATACATCTACGGCGCATATTGGGAAGCAGGACTTCGTATCTTTGATGTTACTGACGTGCCACATCCTGGCCGCGATTTGGCAGAGTACCTGTGGCACGGCTCACTCTGTCGAGCATCAGGTGGAAGTCAGGCTGGTTGCCTTTGGCGCGGCCCCGAAGTTGGAATGTGGATGAATTTCTCTGATTTAGACGATGATGGTACACCTGATGCTGGTTGGTCGAGCAATGAAAATGGAGGCCGTGCCTCTTACATCCATTATGCAGAACCATTTGACAAAATGGTTGATGCAAGCCATCTAGGATATCCTTCAGGAAAGATGCACCTAACCTTCTTGGCGACTGAAGTGCTTGAGACAACTGTAGGAGTTGGGCTTTCATATTTGATTGACACAACCCCATATGAAATGATGAATGGGAAAATGACCTTCAAACCTCGCCTTCTCCATAATTGGGAAATTCCATTTGCAGAAGATCACTTCATTCCAGGCGGAGTTGAATGGTTGCTATTTAGTCCTCACAACGCCGACTTAGAAATATTCCAGACAGGTCTACCCGGTATGCCTGATACCTCACTTGGTGGTGCGTGGGATGGCCGAATTTACTTATCACATTACCATTCAGGGGTATGGATATTGGATGTGGAAACTCTGATGAAAGCCGGACTTGATAATCGTAACAAGACAGCAGTCTACTTTGACTCAACTGTAGGTTATTATGTGCCACATGGCGCTGATGGTGTAATCCTTGACTCAGCATATTATGACTTTGAGTGGATTCCCTTTTTGTGGGCAGCAGAGTATCACAAAGGATACACTTACCTTTCTTGTATTACAACCGGATTGTACATTGTTCAGTTAGATGTTGATAAGCCGTACGAAGGCATGGATTCATCCCAAATTACATAATTTATTTTTGTAATTCTTTGTACTAGTGGTGGTTCCCAGTTAAACGAAATAGTCTTGAATGGTTGATAGTA
>JAERSV010000034.1 GCA_016845345.1 Methanobacteriota archaeon | reverse complement strand
GGTAGCCCAACTCCTGGCTTAGCCAACGACCAAGAATGGCCTCAGGGAACTCACCGACAGGGCTCTTGTTACACACCACGAGACCACATGCACGAAGGCGCGTATGTTTTGACAGGGAGGGTAGTGACAATGACCTCTGAACAAGGGGTTCTAAACGATGGACACATCTACATTGTTGACGGCATGATTGTAGAGGTTTGGAGTGGTCCTACACCTTCCCATCTCAATCTTGAAGGTGTGCCTGTTTACGAAACTGAAGGAACAATTTTCCCCGGGTTACTTGACCTGCACAATCACTACCATTACAACTACCTCCCACTCTGGGATTACACTCCTGAAAACGGTCAATTTTACACAAATAGATACCAATGGAAAGATAATCCAAATTACAAGCCAGAAGTGTCTTGGCCGAAAGTTTTCATGTTGCAAGGTAACCTTTGGGGACTTCAAGACGAGGCTGTAAAGTATGCTGAAGTGAGGTCGATTGCAGGTGGAACTACTGCCATTCAAGGCGGCCCATCAAGTGCCGGTGATTCTTGGGACAGTATCTTAGCGCGCAATATTGAGCACTACAATTTTGGTGAAGACAATATGAAAACTTGCGCTGTCTGCGATGCTGCATATGACCCTGATTACGACGGTTCACATCTGATTGAAGACCACGAAGATGGTTCACTAGATGGATGGTTTGTCCACGTCTCAGAAGGCGTTGACGGCTCATCTTTGAACGAATTTCAACTTCTCAAAGACCAAGGCTTGCTGTTCAGAGAAACCATCCTGATTCATGGAGTCCCTCTTCGCGAATCTGAGTTCGCAGACATGGCGGCCGTGGACGCAACACTTGTCTGGTCGCCGATGTCTAACATGTTGCTTTACGGCGACACCGCACACCCTAACTTAGCAAAAGATGCTGGTGTGCGAATTACATTAGCGCCCGATTGGGGTCCATCGGGCGCAAAAAATCCACTTCATGAATTGAAGATGGCTGATTGGTGGAATCAGAATAAAATGAGTGGAACATTCACTGATTACGAACTAGTGCAGATGGTAACAAGTAACGCTGCTGATGCTATGAAGTGGAATAATTATGTTGGTAGGATCCAAAGTGGATTAGAAGCAGATCTCCTAATTGTTGACAATATTGCAGAAAACCCATATCGCACACTGATAGAAGCCATTGACCCTGATGTTAGATTGGTTACCGTTGGTGGTTTGGCAGTTTTCGGAGATGTTGACATGATGCAGAGTCTCAACGGCCAAGACTACGAAGTGGTAAATGGAGATGGATTCCAAAAGGCTGTTGACATCACCTACGACAGCATGGAAGATGGTGCGCGAACCTTCTCTTCACTTGAAGAAACACTAGGAAAAGCGATGCGTTATGATCGCCAAGAAATGTTCGACGAGTGGGGCCAAAACACCCGTTCATGGGAGGAGTTTAACTCATGGCTTGACCAGTCTTATTCGACATTAGATGCGATACCTCTTGACCCAATTTTCACCTATGGGGATGACCGCTATTTCGATGTGCTAAACCGCTCCTCACCCTTCAATAGCAAAGGAACAATTGACCTTTACACACGTTATTACGATGTCGATTTTGATGCTAATGGAAATCGCAGTGAGACATTTATTCCGCCCGACACAGACCCTGTTATCCCAGACCCTGCCGACAATAATTCCGGTGGAAATGGAGGCAACGGTGGCAGTGACGGAGGTGTCTCTCAGTGCAATGAGGGTGACACAAAACTTACCGATGAAGGTTGCAATACCTGTGTTTGTGTAGAAGAGGAGTGGGCTTGCACTGAAATGTCATGTGTCCAAGATGACAAAGAATTCACTGACCCAGAAAGTAGTCTATTTGCATCACTTCTTGATCCTTCTTCACCCCTTTATTGGATAATGATGTTCGTTGCTTTGTCGGTGATTCTTGGCTCTGCTGCTTCACTGTGGATGCTTGTTAGAAAACGCTGAAAGCATCTGGCATACTCGCCGATGATATGGCTAGTATTCAAGCCGACACAGTTGAAGAGTTCCTCGCAAAATTGCCTGAAAACCGAAAAGAGTCCTTCTTGGAGGTCCGGCAGATGATTCTTGACAATCTACCCGATGGATATGTGGAATCACCAAATTGGGGTATGTTATCGTATGAGGTTCCATTGGAGGTGTTTCCAGAGACGTACAATGGAGAACCATTGATGTTCTGTGCTCTCGCAGCTCAAAAGCGTCATCTTTCTCTTTACATGATGTCGGTATACCAAAATGAAGATCAAAATCAAATTTTGCTCAATGCCTTTGAGGAATTAGGTGTAAAACCAAATATGGGCAAATCTTGTTTGCGCTTTACAAATGTTGCAAAAATTCCGATGCAAACACTCGGCCAACTGATTTCAAATTGTCCGATGGATGAATTCATTGAATCCTATGAGAAAGCACGTTCATCAGAAGATTCCACTTGTTGAATTAACTCAATTGTTTGATATTCAATCAATAATTTCCCAAACAGGGCCGTGAGCAGTGTCTTGAACAGTGACTCCAAGGGCCGCTAATTCGTCCCGGATTGCATCAGCCGCAGACCAATCTTTCGCTTCTCTCGCTACCGCTCTCTTGATGAGTAATTCCCCAACTTTTGGGGCCAATTCAGCCCTGCGCGGGTCATCAGGTGGCCCCATCAATGCCTCCTCGCGGTTGGGAAGAAGTCCAAGTGCATTGCCAGCAAACTCTTCTAACCACTCAACTGCATAATATCCGAACGCAACCCTGTCATCATCCTGTAGGCCAGACTGAATTGTCCGAGAAATCTCACGAATGGCGGCGTTAATTTTTGCAAGTGCTTCACGGGTGTTGAAATCATCGTCCATTGCTACCGCACATTCTTCACCTAACTTTTCGAGCAGTCCCAATGTGTGAGCCAATCCCTCCCCTCCAAGTTCAGGCCGTGGTAATTTGACAATGTGGTTATGTTTGACTTCATCCCAAATCGTTAGTGCATCATGATAAGCACCCTCAAGTCTCGCTTGGCTACGTTTTCCGTCCTCAAGCAGTTGCTCCGAGAAATCGATTGGATTACGGTAATGAGCATTGAGAAGTGCATGGCGTAACACCAACGGCTCAAAGGTTTGTAATGCATCTGTAATTGTCCAGAAATTCCCTAAGGATTTTGACATCTTTTCACCATCTACATTGACGAAACCATTGTGCATCCAGTGATGGACTAGAGGAGAGATTCCAGTACAACATTCTGATTGGAAGATTTCTGCTTCGTGGTGCGGAAACTGTAAATCTTCGCCGCCGCCATGAATATCAAATTGCTCTCCAAAGAACTGCAAACTCATGGCACTGCATTCAATGTGCCATCCTGGTCTTCCCGCTCCCCAAGGGCTATCCCACTGGGGTTCACCCGGCTTAGCAATTTTCCACAAAGCGAAATCCTTGTGGTCACGCTTACCGCTTCCAGTACCACCAACTCTTCCACCAGCCCCAGCCCGAACAGCCTCAATTTTCTGCCCAGTCAGAAGTCCGTACTTTTCTGGTGCCGATTCGACGTGGAAGTAGACTCCATCATCACCGATGTAAGCGTGCTCTTTTTCAATTAGAGTTTCAACCATTGAGATGATCCCATCTATGGTTTCAGTCACTTTAGGATAATGGTCAGCACGTAAAACATTCAGAGCATCCATTGCAGAAAAATAATCCTCAATATTTCGCTCTGCTACCTCTGTGAAATCAATACCTTCCTCATTTGCGATATTGATTATTTTGTCATCAACATCTGTGAAGTTCTGGACATAAGTTACATCGTATCCTTTTGCTTCCAACCAGCGATGAATAATGTCGAAGGAAACATAACATCGTGCATGGCCGAGATGTGATGGTGAATATGGGGTAATTCCACAGACATACATGCGAACTTTACCCGGCTCAAGTGTCGTGAAATCGACTTTCTTGCGGCGGCGAGTATCATGAACTCTCAGTGCCATCCTATCATTCTCCCCGGGTCGCTCACGACACATGGTTTTAACCCCCTCCGGCAAGCCATGTCTATGGTTAATGGGTCCAACAGCGGTACTGGCGTTGCCAACATGCAAGGCAAAGTGGTGCTGATAACTGGTGCGACTAGAGGTATTGGTCGAAAAGTAGTCCATGGAATTGCACCATTTGGTGCCACGATGATTGTCGTTGGTCGAGACCAATCAAGGATTGATGAAGTAATTTCAGAGGCCAAAGCCATTGATGGCTGTGGACCGATTTCAGGCGAGGTCTGTAATTTGCTAGAACAAGATGAAATCCGAAATCTTGCAAACCGCATCAAGAGTCAGCATTCGCAACTAGATGTATTAGTCAATAATGCTGGCGCGATTTTCTCAAAGAAAATCAAGACATCAGCAGGATTTGAGCGCACTTGGGCACTCAATCACAACGCTTACTTTTTGCTTACTAGCCTTCTCAAGGACCAACTGATTTCTTCTCCTTCTGCGCGGGTCATATCTACTGCTAGCGAAGCACATAGGCCCGGAAAAATGAGGTGGGACGATTTACAGTATGACAAACGAAGAAGTATGGGTGGTTGGTCTACGTATTGTCAATCAAAGTTGGCAAATATTCTATTCACCAAGGAATTAGCCCGTAAGTTGGATGGAACTGATGTCACAGCAAATTGTATTCACCCGGGATTTGTCAATACCGGATTTTCCCGAAACAATGGTTTTTTTGGCCGATTGTTGATGGCCTTGACTTGGCCTTTTCAACGCCGAGACAGCAAGGGTGCTGAAACAATCGTTTGGCTCGCCGCATCTGAGGCGGCTCGCAAGCATAACGGCGACTATCTGTATAATTGCAAACCCGGCAAATTATCCAAGGCAGCAAAAAGTGATGAAGACGCTGCAAAACTTTGGAGTCTTTCCGAACAAATGACTAACACTGGCGATTTGTGGTAATCTGCAACACCTCGTACCACTCATTGAAAAGGCAGAAGTCTTAGCCTTGCCCATGAGCGAAGAAGTGAGTGTGGACACCAAGAAGTTGGATATGGCAGCAAAAGCAACTTTGGCAACTATGTTGCTTGTATTATGGCAAGGCGCTAGTGGAATCAATAGATTTGGCTATACTTTTGGAGATATGAATTTATGGGATTTACACTCACACAGTGCTAATCTTGCCTTCATATTAGCAATTGTAATTGCAGTTCTTGTTGTTAGGTCAAAAACAGATTCATCTCAATTGAAAGGAATGGCTTTCGGACTACTAGGATTGGTGTTCTTTCAAATCGGCTTTGGTTACATGTCGATATCAATGCCTTGGATGGGAATGGTTCACGTTGTGATGGCGCTTGGAATCATGTCTCACGCCACGATTCTTTGGTATCATCTTAGAAATGCATCATCTCAGTAGAGCGTTGAATGCTTCTCTCTAGCCTTAGCAACTTTAGGGCCGACAACCGCAACACAGTAAGGATTGTTTGGATTGTTAGCGAAGTAATCATGGTGATAATCTTCAGCAATGTAAAGTTGCCCAAGTGGAGAAATCTCAGTCATAATTTCATCGTCAAAATTCGCTTGACATAGTTCAATCACTTGTTCAGCAGAAATCCTCTGTTGCTCATTAGCAGTGAAGATAACACTTCGATACTGGGTGCCAATATCTGCACCTTGACGGTTAAGTTGGGTAGGGTCGTGTAGTGTAAAGAACACCTCGAGAAGGGTTTTGAGAGAGATGGTCTGTTCGTCAAATGTGATTCTCACAACTTCAGCGTGGCCAGTATTCCCCGAGCAAACTTGTTGGTAAGTTGGGTCTTTGGTTTCACCACCAGAATATCCAGGAACAACCTCAGAAACACCTCGCAGATTCTTGAGTCCACCCTCCACACACCAGAAGCAACCACCGCCGACTACCAGTTGGGCCATGTGGTTGCATTCTGCAATTATGTTTTCAACTCATGCATTGGAGTTGAAATCTGAAATTGAATGAAGTTGGCAATTCTATTCGGCTGTAGTCACAGCCGCTTGAATTTCCTTGTCTTTCGCTTGCATCTGTTCCCAAAGAAGTTCGGCAACATCCATCACTTCCATCTCTTTTCCAATAGATTTCAGTCCATCTCCAACCATTACAGAACAGAAAGGGCAACCAACTGCAACTGTATCACAGCCGGTTTCAGCCAATTCTTTGGCGCGAATCTCGTTAACCCGCTTATCCGGGTCTTCCTCTAACCACATTTGAGCGCCACCTGCGCCACAACAGAATGAATCTTGGCCGTGTCGTTCAGCCTCTACATCTGCTCCCCCAATTAGTGAACGTGGTTCTTCAAGGACACCACCGATTCGGCCGAGGTAACAAGGGTCATGGTAAGTGATATTTCTCTCACTCCCCTCCATCTGAGGTAACTTTCCTTCTTTCTGTAGAAGTGCGAGAATCTCGCTGTGGTGTAGCACTTCTAAATCTTCAGCGCCGAAGTCTTTGTACTCTTTTCCAAGCGTGTGGAAGCAGTGAGGGCAAGAAGCAATAATTCTCTTTACACCCATTTCTTGGAATGTTGCAACGTTCATTTCAGCCATCATTTGGAATAGGTATTCATTACCCATACGGCGAGCAGGGTCGCCTGAACATCCTTCTTCCATTCCAAGGATTCCAACATCTAATCCCGCTTCATTTAGTAAGGAAATGGTGGCGCGGGCAACTTTTTGATTTCGCTCATCAAATGATGCAGCACAACCGACGAAGTAGATGTATTCTGCCTTTTCACCGACTTTGATATCCAATCCTTCAGCCCAATCAGCGCGTTCATGAGCGCCAAATCCATACGGATTAGAATTGGTTTCAAGATTTCCAAGAGCGACATTGAATTGCTCTGGATATTCCATTGCCTCCATCATGAGATGTCGGCGGGCTTCAGTTAATTTTGGCACATGTTCAATGTAAACAGGACATGCATCAACGCAGGCGTGACAAGTAGTGCAAGCCCAAATTGCTTCAGGTGTGAAACGAGCAATAATGCTCTCATCAGGTGTTTCACCTTTGAGAAGTATCGGTGCATGTTCGTTGGCATAATCTCTGACATTGTGAACAATTGTCATTGGATTCAGCGATTTTCCTGATTCGTAAGCAGGACAGACATCTTGGCAACGAACACAGGTGGTACAAGCCCACCCATCTATCAGTTGGCGCCAGGTCAATTGACTGTATTCACTGGCGCCAAAAGTCTCAATCTCAAGTTCCTCAAGTGGTACTGCTTTGCCGGTTTCTGAAATTGCCATTGGTAGCATCTTAGCCATTGGTTCAGTGTCGTGAAAAAAGACATTTGGAAAAGCCATTACAAGGTGCATATGTTTGGATAGTGGGATGAGAATAAGGAATGATGAGATCGCCAACATATGAGCCCAATATGCTCCAATCGCCACACTCGTGGAGAGACCTAATCCTGCAACCCAAGCCCCAATAGGTTCCCATGTTTGAGAAGGTGATTCCATTGATTCAATGATAAACGAAGTACTAGTAATAGTGAAAATTAGGAATAAAATGAAGTTTCCTTCAAGTTGTGATTTTCCCTTCAATTTCTCTGGGGTGAAAACAGCTCTGCGTAGGAATGCGGCGATACAACCTATTAGGGCAATGAAGTATCCAAATTCAACCATGCCATTCCATGGCCCAAGTAATGCTGAAGGGAGAATTTTTGTTGAGAAAAAATTGGCTGTTGCTAGGTCAAACATGTCACTTCCGAGCATCAAGAACCCCCAGAACATCATCACGTGCATTGTACCTACAACTTTGTCTCGAAGTACCTTTTTCTGACCAAGCCAGCCGCTCAACACTTCTTTGGAACGAATTCCCCATGAGTCAAACCGATTGTCACTAGCACCAACCATTACCAATCGCGTTGCCTTTTGGACTTGATAGAGGAATATACCCAATGAGCCTCCACCAATGATTAGGAGAATCATCCAGCCAGGGATTCCAGAATAATTGAGTAATAGTGGATGTTCCATGTTCTCACCTCCGATTCGCTATTGTTGGCCGGTTAGGACGAGGGGTGGTTTGGCCTTGAAACAATCGCCGCCACCCAATCGCTAATGGGCGCACCACTCACCGGCCTATCATGGTGACCGCTTCGGCCGCTGGCAAGGCGATACTATTCGGTGAGCATGCTGTCGTCTACGGTGAGCCTGCTCTCGCGGTTGCAATTGATGCTCGAGTTAGCGTTTCATTAGTTCCGTGTAAGGGTGAATGGAAGATTGATGGATACCCTTTAGATACCACCCGTCACCCACATATTGGTTATTTGAGAAACACCATTTTAGGCGAAGATTCCCAATCTTATTCGATTCAGGTCAAAAGTGAATTGTTTCCAGCAGCAGGACTTGGTTCATCGGCGGCATTGTCATCTGCTTGCAGTGCCGCCATGCTGTCAACTATCGGACAGCCATTAGATCCTGAAAAAATAGCCACACTTTCACATCTTGCTGAAGCCGCGGCACAATCAGGTAGAGCCTCGCCAACTGATACATCTACTGCAACGCTTGGAGGTTGTGTATTTGTTTCGGACAAAAAAGAGCAGTCAAGCGAGTGGCGTTATACTAGAAGTTTGGACACACCAGAAGGTGAACGGAACTGGGAAGTTCATGCAGTGAATCTGCCTCCGACTGTTAGTGATTTGTGGCTTGTTGTGGGATATACTGGAATCCACTCTCCTACCGGAGATATGGTCGCAGGTTTAGCAGAATTATTAGCAAAACATCCCGAAAAAATGTCCGATATCTCGCGCATGGGTGAGGTTGCTCGCAATGGGGTAGACGCGCTTTCAAAAGGTGATTATTCAAGGGTTGGAGAATTAATGGATGAGGCCCATCAACTTCTCGCTGGGGTGGGTGTTTCATGCAAAGAACTTGATGACATGGTTGAGGTTGCAAGACGCTCATCGCTTGGCGCGAAGATGACTGGTGCTGGTGGTGGAGGATGTATGCTTGCATTAACAACAAATCCAGAGGAGACTTCAGCCGCGCTTGAGATGCGGGGCGGGCGCGTATTAGTCACTCCCTTTGGGGCGCCGAGTGTTAGGATTGAAAAATCCCACTAAAATCGTTTTTTCAATTGGAAAATTGATGATTGCTTATTATGTAGTCCGTCAACCCCTTTATATAGGGTTGGTAGGTGGCGGCGCTCATGGTAAGTGATGAAGAACGCCTAACAGTTGTCAACGTAGTCGCCTCAACAAGGGTGGCAGAAGAATTGAATCTCCCGGACATCGCAATTCAACTGAATTGTGAATACGAACCAGAACAGTTTCCTGGTGTAGTATACCGTGTTGTTGATCCTAAATTAGCAATTCTAATGTTCCGCTCTGGACGAGCAGTTTGTACTGGTGGAAAGAACGAAGCAAACATAGAAACTGGAATCGAGAGAATGATCGGTGACCTTCGTGGTGCAGGCATTGAAACTTGGGATTTGAAGGACGTTGAAATCGAAGTTCAAAACATGGTTGCAACTTACGCTCTACACTATCCTGAAGATTACGATGGTTTTGACAAGTGGGAGCCAACAAAGGCTCTCGCTGGTGAACCTCGTAAATTGAATCTAAACAATCTAACCTTCCACCTTCCATTTGACAAGGTTGAGTACGAGCCGGAACAATTCCCCGGTCTAATTTACCGACTCGATTACCCTAAAGTTGTCTGTCTGATTTTTGGCAGTGGAAAGATGGTGATTACTGGAGCACGTCACAAGGACGAAATCCTTGAAGCAGTACAAATCATTCAAGACGAATTGGCTGACCTACTCTGAATTCCAGTTTGAGTCAAGGTTCTGCGTTAATGCAGGGGTCTTGCTGATAACACAAAACCCTCTCGGGCATTCATGGTGGAAGCCTCACTTGCTGATGCTGTTGAGGATGTTGGTGTTCCAAAAACCAACCTTATTCTTGCTGAGATTGTGAAATGGTTTCACAGCTGCATTGTTTTGTTCACCGCAATCGGATGGATTTTACCCTGGTCAGAATCATGGATTTTATTACTAATTTTAGTTCCATTGATGAAATTTCATTGGGTTACCAATAACGGGATTTGTGCTTTGACTACCCTAGAGCACAAGTTACGAGGGAACCCAGGAGCAGGCACTATTGATCAAGTCGGATTCGTATATCGTTTTGTCAACCTAATTTTAGGAAAATTTACTCCGCCGCAAGAAAAAGTAAACGGTGTAATGGAATTTTGTATGTATCTCGGATGGTTGATTGCGGCATACCGACTTTTCTCTTTGTGAAGTGATTTTGATGAAGCCGATGGCGGCAAAGTTAGTGCGTTTTTCCCATCTCTTAGTCTTCATTTTCATTGCAATAGGTTGGGCTCTTCCATGGTGGCAAGTTTGGGTTATTCATGTGCCATTCGTAATTCTCACTCGTATTCACTGGCGGTTAAATCAGCGCACCTGTATCTTGACAACTTGGGAGGTTCAACTCAAGGGAGAGGAACTCGTCGAGGAACACGAGGAGGGTTGGTTTGTCAAGGAGGTTTTCGAGACAATCATAGGATGGCGGCCGAGCACATTATTCACACGCCGATTGATGATTATCTGGATGTATGGCGCGATGGCACTTAGTCTTGGAAGATTATTTCATTTTTTCAACTGAAACCACTATTTTTCAGCGACTTTGTCAGTATCTGAAAATTTTTCCATTGAATTCCTGCAAGGGCACCTTTGATGAACATAATGCAGCCTGCCCATTACATGGGCAGAGAAAATGTGTATAGATTCCGGTTGAATTCGGCAATCCTTTTGGTATTCTTATTGTTAGCAAGCAATTTCGCATTTTTGTCTGATAATACATCTGAACTTGACGAACAATTGTATCCTTCGTCATTTTTTACTTCGTCGTCAAAGGCATCTAGTGGTGATGTTGATGTTCCCTCTTGGAGAATAAATGACCTTTGGACTTATGATGGATACATGGATGTTGGAGGATTGCTAGCAAACAGCGGCGTCTCTTCAAACATTCAGACAATAACCGGTGACCTCGATATGTGGGTTGAAGACATCCTGTACATGACTGTTGAAAATGAGAGCACACTGGTCTACAAGGTTCGTTCCCATGCATTATTTGAGGCTAATAATGTCAACTTAGATGGCAATAATGGTGACCTTGATGTCGATTATGACCAGACCGATTTCGTCAGAGTGAGTGACCTCGCAACAATTGAGATGACTATGGACATAGATGTTACCTTCACGGTTTTCATCTTCAACGTCGATGTCGGACAGATGATTATTACCAACGAATATAGTCCGCCACGAGAACAATATGATTTCCCACTCAAAGTTGGAGAATCTTGGACTAATAACTACACTAATTCAGTGACTTGGGCTGGACAGTCAGACTACTTTGACATTCCCGATGACACTGTGGATTCGGCTTCAAGTGGTCACGGTGTTGTTTCATATGGTAATCCAAACGTCCCATATGGTTCTGGGTGTGCAGGTTCCTACAATGTGACTTCATACGACTCAAATGGCACTCCAGATGGATTCCAGTGGTGGTGTCCCGCTGTAGGAAATGATGCATGGCGACACATAGAGGTTGACATGGGTCTAGAGATTGACTTCAAGTTAAAATCACACACACCTCAAGCACGTTCAATCAATTTGGATGTAGAGTTGGATAGCCCAGCATGGATTCTAGATGCGCCACTTGGCGCTTGGGTGAATGTGACCGATTCCTCTGGCTCAGCAGTTGGAGGGCAAACTTTGCAGTGGCGGTACGAAGCATCGGGGGAATCTAATTCTTTGACAACAGCTGGAAATGGCTCTGCTTACATCGAATTCAATACGGGTAACGCAACTGACCCATCTCCAACTAATTTTGATTGGGCTAGCCACGGGATTATTGCTTGGATTGCTTCTTCAAAAAAGGTTGGAGTAGACACTTTGACTCTTGATGATTCAATCACTCTGTTAGATTACAGGCCAAATGGGCAAGGAGTTTCTGTAGAACGAACTCGAGATGGTGTAACTGTAATTTTGAATTCAGCCGTAGGTTATAATGCAGTTCCGGGGGATTCACTAGTATTTTCAATACCGGTAGAAAATCTTGGTATTTTCGCCGGCCCTGTTACTGAATTAGAGGTGACTGGACCCGATGGCACAACAAGCCGTTCAACTGTTTCTGAGATTCCTGCATTAGGAACTGGATGGGTTCAGGCAACTTGGAATGTCCCATCCAATCAAGCGATTGGAACTGTCACAATTTCGTTTGAAGTTGACCCCGATGGCACGATGGCTGGCGACCTGAATCAATCTAATGATATCGACACTTTTGACATGTTCATTGGTTCTCTGCCTACCGCTGATTTAATCCAGCCACCAGCAACAAAGACATCGACAAACCTTCATTTCGATGGTCGGAATAGTGCTGACTTAGATGGAGGAATTCCAGTTTGTACTTTCGTGGTTGAAACATCGATAGCAACGAATGAAACTTTTGAGGAAGATGATTGTTTGCTTGAGAACATGAGTTGGTCAGATGATGGAATGTATCGTGTTTGGCTAACAGTAACAGATGATGAAAATGATCAGGATTCAACATTTATTGATGTTGAAATCCTTAACCGTGCACCGTGGGTCAATGTCTCTACACAATACAGTCTGCTCTCAATTCCTGTAGAATCCTCAGTGATATTTTTCGCTACAGATTCAGGTGATCTTGATACTCTGAATGATGAGGCTCCAGTAGACTTCCTCTGGCAATTGCCGACACGTTCTGATGGTCAACCCTATGTTTGTGAAAGCGGAGTACAAGTTTCGCCCACTTGTGAGGTAACTCCAATGGAAGAAGGAATTTTCACAGCGGAAGTTATGGTTCAGGATGATGATGGTGCAGTCACAATGGGTGACTTCAATGTAGTTGTAACAAATATCGCTCCAAGCGATGCAACAATGAGCATGTGGGATGGTGATGTCGAAATTACCGATGATAGAACCCCTGCTATTTGGCAAGTAAATGAGGACCAAGTCGTTACTCTGAAAGGAACAGTTCACGATTCTCTCAATGATATGAGTAGCCTATCCTGGGGATGGCAACCAGACCGTGACTCCGACCCAAATTGGTATGTCGAAACCATAGGAGAAACCTCGAACATTGATATTAGTTGGACTGAGGCTGGCACCCACGTAATCGCCATGGAAGTTCTTGATGATGATGGCGAAAGCAGTAATGTTGTAAATGGCTGGGTTGATGTGAAAAACGTACCACCAGTGGTTGAACCATTTGAAAATCAAATGCCAGTTGGTGAGGATCGCGAGTTTTCATTAGTCGGTTCCTACAATGATACCGCGTCAGATGTTGATTCATTGGTGGTTTGCTGGGATATTGATTTTGAAATTGACCTAGACCAAAATGGCGACTCTCAAGATGATTGTGATTTTGTTGGAGCTAGCATAACCCACCATTGGTCAGTTCCAGGAAACAAGACAATTCGATTCCATGTTACCGATGATGATGGTGATTCTGACTTTGCTTTAGTCAATATTACAGTGGTGAACCTGCGCCCTCAGGCCGCGGTATCAGTTGAGAAGGAAAATCTACTCGTTGGAGAGGAATTGGTAGTTTGGACCAATGACACAACTGATTCAGAATCAGATATGGACCAATTGATTTACAGTTGGGACTTAGATATTTTTGTTGATGCAGATGACGATGGCAACCCAACAAATGACCTAGACATGATTACCGCAAATGGTGAACCATTGCGCTATGTGTTTACAACTGAGGGAGTGAAGAATATTCGCCTCACTGTTTCAGATGAGAGCGCAACATCATCTGTTGATATTGTAGTGACGGTTGCGCCAGACCCCGTCGGCGTATTGGGTTGGATTGATTCGAATACTGCTGGTGTTTCAAATGTGGTAGTTTTACTTGGGCTAGTTTTGGTAGCTTTGTTAGTAATACTTGGTATTTCTATGGCACGAAAGAAAGGAGGAAGGGCAGAAGATGAATGGCTTTCTGGAGGTCCACTTTATGACGACCCATCACCAACTGTCGCCCCGCCAACTTATGCTTTTGAGCCAGTACCAGAAGGGTCTCCCCCGACCACGATATCTGAAAGCCCAGCGGAAGGTGTAGTCAGTACTGACGCTCAAGCCGGCCAATTATTTGCTCCTGAACCGGTGTTAGAAGACCCACCCACTCAAACCGTACAGGTTTTGACTCCAGTTGCAGATTTATTAGTTTCAGAATCAGCAGGCCCTCCGGTTCCCGCAACAGGACTGCCTGAGGGTTGGACAATGGAGCAGTGGAATCATTATGGCGCCCAATGGCTAATTGACAATGAACCAACCCCGACATCAACCGATACCTTTGATTGGGATTTATGAGTTAATTTTACTCATGAATACTTAGCGCATTGTTGATGAAGGCAGAGCAGTCTGCCCATTGCATGAGCACTGTGCGAGAGGCCACATATCGTCAACCCGAACCCTTGGTTATTTCCATAATTATGTGTTTACTTATTATTCTTGGAAGTTGGTCAGTATCATTAACAGTAGAGCCAACAGTTCCCTTGTCAATAGAACAAGAAGAAACATCATTCGCGGTTTCAAAAGCATCTGAAGGCGATGTGGATGTTCAGGTATTACACGTTGGAGATCGCTGGACCTATGATGGGTTCTTCGATGTTGCAGAGATGATTACTAACGCGGGCGTTGAGACTGATGCTGCCGCCTTAACTGGTGAATTAGATATGTGGGTTGATGAAGTTCGAACCATAACAAGTAGTAACGGTGTAGATACTTCTGAGGACCATAATACTGTGGCATATCGAATAAAATCAGAGGGACAATTCATCACGGAAAATGTGACTCTAACCGGTACTCTTGGTGATATTACCATTGATTATGATGCTAATGATTTAGTTCGTGCTAGTGATTTAGCAACCTACAAGACTGTTACCCACATGCACGTGAAATTTTGGATTACATCAACATCATTCATTGATGTTGCTGATGTAACTACTACCCACACCTATTACGAACCTGTAGAGGTTTACGATTTTCCTCTGAGGGTGGGCGAAAGATGGACTAATGACTTCATCGATGTCGATTGGTGGGATGGTAGTTCAAATTTCTTTACGATTCCAGAAAATGAAGTTCTGAATATTGAAACGAATCATTCTGTGGTTAGTGTTGGCAACCCAAATGTGCCATTTTCTGGTTGTGGAAATTCCTACAATGTATCAACTTTTGATGAGAACAATTCAGTTTCCGAATTCCGATGGTGGTGCCCAGCGGCCAAAGGAGATGCATGGAGACACTACAGAGATGGAATGGGAATTTATGTTGATTTCATTCTCAAAGATTTCCAGCCAGCAGGTTCACCAATTGATTTGGAGGTTGAGTTAGAATATCCCACATGGGCACTAAATATGCAACTAGGTGTATGGGTAAATGTGACTGATTCAAACGGTTCACCTGTTACATCTTATCCATTTGTGTTACGATATGAATATGAGAATTTATGGATTGAATTAACAACAGATTCTAACGGGGTCGCATATTATTCACTAAATACCAGTGATCCAGAAGATGATACCCCATCAAATCACGATTATGCAAGCCACGGCATAGTTGCCTATGACCCAGTAAACGAGTATGTGGGAGTTGATACCCTCACTTTAGACAATGAGTTGGTGGATTTAGATTATCGGCCGCGACCTGGAGGAATCTCAGTGTCAAGAGACCGTGGAAGCGATAGTATGACTCTGAACCCAGTGTATGGTTTCAATGCGATTCCTGGCGATGTTTTACACTTCACAATTCCAATTGAGAATAAGGGCACCAATGGCGGTCCTCAAACGGAGTTAGAGATGGTGGCTCCTGACAGTTCTACAGAACGTGGTACAATTTCTGCTCTACCCCCTGTGGGCGAGGATTCACTCTCATTTTCTTGGACAGTTCCGAATTCTCAAACATTAGGGAATGTCGATTTCACCTTTGAGGTAGACCCAGATGGGCTGATGACTAATGATGTGAATCAGAGCAATGATATGGCTACTTTTGAGATTTTCATTGGAAGCATTCCTGTTGTTGGATTGGCAGTCGTGGAGCCTACAACAACTTCCACGGAAGTTTTGTTAGATGGAACTGGAAGCACTGATGCAGATGGTGGCTCAATACACTGTACATTTAGTGTAGAAGTAGAGGAAGATAAATTCAGAACATATGAAGAACCAGATTGTTTGATGTTGGTGAATTGGTCTGATGACGGTATTTTCCATATTGATTTGCTTATCTCAGATGAAGAGAACGACAATGACCAAACCTCAATGAATATTGAAATTGTAAACCGTCCCGGTTGGATTAACATCACATCCCCAGAGACTGCAATTCTTTCTGAAACTAGTATTACTTTCAACGCCTTTGATAGTGGTGACCAAGATACGCTTGACGAAAATGCACCACTCACTTTGTTGTGGGACCCTCCTACTCGTTCTGACGGGGTTGCTTACGTTTGCGATGAAGGGCCAATCACAATGCTTTGTACAGTTACTCCAGTAGAGGAGGGTGAGTTCATAATGGAAGTACATGGGACTGATGATGATGGTACAGTTACAACTGCTCAGTTTTCTCTCCAAGTTGACAACATAGCTCCTCGCGACCCAGTAATGACAATGTCAGGTGGGACTGCAGATAACGACGAACCAGCCCCAGCAATTTGGCAAGTTGATGAAGATCAACAGGTGACTTTGATTGGCAATGGTGTTGATACAATGAATGACCAAAGTTCCCTCACTTGGAATTGGAATCCAAGTAGTAACAACAATGCTACATGGACAGAATCAACAGTAGGTAGTAATTCAGAGATTCAAGTATTATGGACTGAATCGGGAAGTCACACAATCAACTTACAAATTGTAGATGACGATGGTTTGACCAGTGA
>JAERSV010000033.1 GCA_016845345.1 Methanobacteriota archaeon | reverse complement strand
GCTTCGGAGTCCGAGTCATTCGCAAAGTGAATGATTGAATGAGCAACTCCAACTTCATCATTCTCATACAGAATTCGGTTGTTTTCTGCAGTCGGTTTGTTTTCACTCATCACGAAGCCCAAAATATCTGACTTGCCCATGGTGACGTTACCAACGTGTGGATTGAACACAAAATCATCGTGGATGATCATTTCAAGTGTTTCGATATCTCCCATGTCCAGGGCTCCATTGTATGCTTCTATGATTGACATGAATCAATCTAATGGCGCCCCCTGTTTAACTCAATCGGTAGCACCTAGGTAAGGTCAAGGTTGTAGTGAAGTCCAACATTGACTTCCCGAGCCAAAGAAGCAGCCATTATCATCTGCGCTAATTGCACCATATTTCTCAACTCAACAATTTCCCTTGAAGGCAGACAACGTCGCCAAATGCGTTCAACTTCTTCATTGAGTAAGGCCAATCTTCTCTGTGCTCTTTTCATTCTCCAGTTACTCTTCACTAAACCAACGTCATCGCTCATGGTGGAGCGTAGTTGTGCTCGGTCATGCACTAAAGGCGCGTGTTCCTCTAAGTCTGCAAGCCCGTCAGCTCGCCATTCAGGTAGGCTGGTTTTTTCTTTTGCCGCGGTCGCTAACCACTCAAGCACCCTAACCCCTGCTCGGTGAGAGAATACCACAGCCTCAAGCAATGAGTTACTGGCCAGTCGGTTTGCCCCATGAAGTCCTGTGCAAGCAGTTTCGCCAATAGCAAACAATCCGTCGACTAATCTGTCACTTTTCGTACTAAATGTAGAGTCGTCGGAGTTGAGGTCGCGCTGCCAAACTTCCCCCCACTCATTTACTGCTAACCCGCCCACAATGTAGTGTGCGGCTGGCGCCACAGGGATCGCATCAATACCGATTTTTAAGCCGTTTTTGAGCATTTTATTGGCTATATTAGGGAATCTTGATGCAAGATGTGCAGCATCTAAATGCTCTGTCACTAACAATACATGATGCCGGCCACTGCGTTTCAATTCAGTATCAATAGCCCTCGCGACAATGTCGCGGGTAGCAAGACTTCCTCGAGCATCAGTTTGGCGCATAAATGAGAAATCATTTGGGTCAGCGGAAGAGTCTGTTTGTTTTGCTTGATGCCAGTTGTCAAGATCTTCTGCAGTCATTAGGACTGCACCATCTCCTCTTACTGCCTCTGAAATTAGGAATGGGTTTGAATCTCCATTGCTGTAGGCAGTTGGGTGGAATTGCGCGAATTCCAGGTCGGCAACAGCAGCACCTGCTCTGACGGCCATAGCGATTCCATCTCCTGTTGCCACCGATGGATTGGTGGTGTGTCGCCATAATTGTCCAGCGCCTCCTGTAGCGATTAAAACAGCGCGGCTTGGCAGAGTGAAAACAGATCCATCGGAATTGAGACACCAAAGACCAGCGATTTTTCTTTCATCAGAATCACGGTCATCTAAAATGAGGTCAAGAGCAAGGCAATCTTCGTAGATTGTAATCCTCTCCTCCGAGCGACAGGAAGCAATCAGTGCACGCTCTATTTCAGCCCCAGTCGCATCTTTTGTGTGTAGAATCCTACGTTCTTGGTGCCCACCTTCCATGGCTAAATCGTAAGCACCATTCTCTTCTTTGTCAAAATTCACACCCTCATTAACCAAGTCTTGAATTCTGGCTGCTGCCTCTTTCACAACCATATGGACAATTTTCTCATCCCCTATTCCTGCTCCAGCCTCTAGGGTGTCACGTATGTGGGCATCAACTGCTTCTGAGTCATTAGTGTCAAGAACCCCTGCAATACCTCCCTGGGCTCTATTGGTTGAAGAGTCAGAAATCCTTTGTTTAGTTACTAATGCGACCTTTTGTCCAGCCCGCGCACAACGTGTTGCGACGAAGAGACCCGCAATACCTGAGCCGACTATGGTTACATCTACCATACAGAGGCCTCCGGGTCATCTCCTCAAGCCCATATGAATTGAAGGTTGCTCTTCGGAATTTTAAATTCGGGTGCAGGAGGGTTATGTTTTACTCCCTACATTACACAACTACTAACAATCTCCGGTGGCGCCTTATCAATTGTGACAAAGGCGAAGCCGTTGATACTCGCTATCGTCGGAGTCCTTCTGTTGTCATTTGTCGTTTACAATGTCGAAGTTGGATTATACTACTTTCAGTATCCAGACCAATTAGTGCATTACAAAATGGAAATTATTGAAATCATATCTGGAAATTGTGACCGGGCAGTCATCAATGCTGATTTGGCAGACCATCGGAGCAATCAATGTCTTTCACCTTTAGGAACATATTATGCAATTGATGTGATTATTGCAGCAATTGGATTCGTCTTTTCAATATCAGCACCTATTGCCGCATTGAAGCAATCCGGCAAATTAAAGATTTCACGTTCTTGGTCAAAAAACATGGCTCGCATTCGTTTGGTTTTCGGCATCAGTTTGGTGACAATTGCAGTTTCAGATGCTATGGGCTTGCTAACAACCGAGGGACAACCTCTTGATTGGGCACTGGTTCTAGGGATACCGATGCCTGCGTTGATTGTTGAAGTTTCACTACTCATCTTGGGTGTTATGGTCATCAAAAAGGCTGTACGACGCCTAAAGTCAAAGCCGAAGTCAGAATATGCCGAACCTTGGCAGATGGCAGGCGCGAGTAATTTCCGAGGCTCGCTAGAAAAGAAGGAAAAGGGCGCTAAAAAAGGCGGTGTGATGACGGTTGGCGACCTCCGTTCTGCACTTTCACTTGATCAATATGAGGATATTTTCCAACTTGGTACTAGTTCTGGTGATGAGACTCCAGTTGGTCGTATGTGTCATTACTGTAATGGGCAGGGATGCCCTCAATGTGAATTCAAAGGCGAATTCATGTGAGATGCGCCGTTTTACAAAACCAAGGTAAATTCAATTGTTATTTTTGAATTAGACTGAGATAACGAACCACGCAGAAAACTGTTTTCTCATGCTAATAATGCGAGTTATTGATAGAATCTATGAAACGCTTGACGGCTCTTAAGTCGGGGTCTTGAAATCGCCCTCTCGCGCGTGAGACACCACCATCATTTATAGTCCCTTGAAATCCCCCGAAGAAATCGTAGTCGCTTTTCGCGACCAAAAAGCAGGGGATGGGAAACTTGCATCTGAAAGCAATAGAAATGGAGAATTTTAAATCGTTCAAAGGAGAAGTCGTAATACCGTTTGAGGTCGGTTTTACTGGGATAACTGGGCCTAATGGTTCTGGGAAATCAAATTGTGGGGACGCGCTACAGTTTGTGTTAGGTGCTAAGAGTTCGAAAAGCCTTCGCGCTGAAAATGTTGGTCAACTAATTTTCAATGGTGGTAACCGCGGCAAAGCCGCAAAAAGTTGCAAGGTCACACTCGTTTTTGACAATCCAAAAGATTCCACTGGTAATCGAAGATTGAAGGTTGATACAGATGAAGTTCTCCTTACAAGAACTGTCAGGTTAGGTCGAAAAGGCAATTCAAACTCTGCTTATTATCTCAATGAAAGACCCTCAACTGCAACTGAATTCCGCCGCCTCTTGACTGGAGCAGGTGCCAGAGGCGATGGCTACAATATCGTTCTTCAAGGTGATGTAACTCATCTTGCCACTATGACCGACCGTGCTCGCCGTAAGGTTCTCGAGGATGTTGCAGGGGTAACCTCCTATGACGATGAGATACGCAAGGCTAATCGCCAGCGTGACAAAGTTGAGCAGTATCTTGAACAGATTACTTTGTTAGAAGAAGAAATCAATAAGCGAATCAAAACGCTGGCTAAAGAACGTGAGCAAGCGATGAAATATCGTGAATTACAGGAAACATTGGAAACTGCTCGCAGGACTTTGATGCACTCTCGCCACCGTAGCCGATTAGAAGAAATCGAATTGGTAACCGATGAGCGGGGTAACTACATTGTCCGTCTCAGTGAAATCGGCGAAGAGATTGAGGCCGATAACAAGCAAGAATTGGCAATTGAAGACGAATTAGCCGAAATCCAGCGGCAATTGAATGAGGTGTTGGGAGATGATGGTAAGAAATTGGGCGACCAGCAACGCCGCTTAGAAGTTGAAGTTGAAACAAGAAAAGACCGCATTTCAGGATTGAAAGAAGACATCGGTGATGCGAGTGATGAACAAGAAGTTCTCCTTGCAGAACAGGTTGAAGCCAAGCAAGCCCTTTCGAATCACGAAGAATCTTTGGATTCGGCAAGAGATACTCTCAAGAAAGCAGAAGAGGATCTTCAAGGTGCTGCCGAAGCAGAAGAAGACGCCCGCTCTGCTCTAGATTCTGGGGATAAAGTGGTTCACGAACTCAATCGTGCTTTTGGTAAAGCGACTGAAGCGGTTGAAAAGACCCAAGAAGTTGCAAATAATGCAATTCTAAAGGTTGGTGCTGAAACTCAAAATGTTGAATTTTTGCACCAACAACTCGCAGACCTTGAAACTGCCCTTGATGAAGCAAGGTTGAATCGCGATGACCTTTTACTTCAGGGTGAAGAATTGGATTCCAATGCACCTGAACAAGATAGAACAAAGTTGGCTCAAGAGTTAGCAAGAATCCAACGCCAAGAGCGTGGCTTACTAGATGATGTTCAAAGGTCCGAAGAACAATTGCGTGATGCAGAGATGGCTTTGGTTCGGGCCAGAGGCGAACTTGAGAACCGCAGTGGTAGCACTGCTGGCATGGCCCGCGCCGTCAAGGCGGTATTGAATCTCAGAGATTCAGGTGATGTTCGAGGCATACTTGGCTCGATGTCAGAACTTTGTGCACCAAAAGATTCGCGAGATGAAGAAGCCCTTGCTTACGCAATGGGTGGAGGCATGAACAGCATTGTAGTCCGTGATGATGAAACTGCAGCACAGTGTATATCTTGGCTACGAAAGAACAAGGCAGGGAGAGCAACTTTCCTACCCTTGAATCGATTACAATCTCGCCGTCCCGGTGGTCGTTCTGTCATGGTTTCACGCCAACCTGGCGTGGTAGGATTTGCTTCTGATTTACTAGAGTATGACAATTCAATTGAACTTGCAGTCATAAATGTAGTTCGAGACACGCTCATTGTCGAATCGATGGATGTCGCTCGCCGCCACATGGGCGGAGTTAGGATGGTAACTAGAACCGGTTCTGTGGTTGAAGGAAGTGGTGCAATGGTGGGGGGCTCAACAAGAGCAAACCGGCCACAGTTTGGCGGAAAAATGGCAGGAAGTTCGGTAGTTGAAAAAGCCGAAGAAGATGTTGAACGCCTCAGCCTAGTTGCGGAAACAGGTCGAGCGGCGCTAGCTGAATTACGGCAGAGCGAGCATCAACTTCGCCAACGAATCACCAATCTTGCAAATGATGACCACGCCTTTGAAGCAAGAGCCTGGAAGGAAGATTTAGGGCGTGCTGAGACATCATTCACAGATTCAGAGAGCAAAGTCAAAGTTGCACTCAAGAATTTAGAACAAGCAACTGCAAAGCAGAAAAAGGCCGAAGCCGCCTCTGAATTAGCAAATAACTCTCACGAAGAAGCAGTGCAAGCGAAGACCGATGCTGCAACTGCCCTCCAAGAAGGGAGCCCACAACATCTTTCCCGCCGCCTACGTGATTCTCAAGAACAACGCAATGAGGCAGAACGGGCAAAACTCTCTGCAAAAGAAACACTTTCTGGTGGTGAAAATCAATCAATTTTGTTGACCAGCCAAATCAAGGAGTTACAACGCCGTATAGATGAGCAACAATCAATTGTCGACAAGGCTACCAAGAAAATTTCAGACGCTGAATCAGAAATAGAAACTTACCAAGAGGAACTTGATACTGTTAGTGAGGCCCACTCACAAATAACCGAGGAGTATCGCGAGTTAGATGACAATAGAATTGAATTGCGCGAAGAGCGAGTCAAACTAACTACACGCTTGGAACAAAAGGTTCGAGACCGTGATGCGATTAACAAGCGAATCACAGACCTCAATCTTCAGATTCACCAGAAGAAGCAAGCACTGCGTGAATTGGATGCTGAAATGGCTGAACTAGAAATCCAGCCAGCCGCTGATGATGCGTTACTGCCAACTGTTCAAGAGGCCGAAGCATCGGTTAGAAATCTTGAGCGAAGAGTTGGCAACCTTGGGGATGTTAACATGCGAGCAATTGAGCAATATGACGAGGCGCAGGAGCGCAGTGGCAACTTGAGCACAGACTCCAAGCGACTACGCGAGCATCGTCAAAGTCTGATTTCATTAGAAGACCAACTTGAGACCGAGCGAAAAGACCGCTTGACAACTGTGATGGATATTGTCAACGTCAACTTTAGCAGAGTGTACGAACATCTTCAACCGGGTGGTAAAGGCGAATTACGCTTTGAAAATCCCAAAAAGCCATTCGAAGGCGGTCTTCAGATGTGGGCAAGCCCACCAGGTAAAAAGAGTGGATTGGGATTACTCTCCGGTGGTGAAAAATCAATGGCTGCGCTCGCACTGATTTTCGCAATTCAGGATTATGAACCATCACCATTCTACTACTTTGATGAAGTTGACCAGAATCTTGACACTTTCAATGCTGAAAACATCGCTTCATTGTGTAGATTACGAAGTGAGCAAGCCCAATTCATCATGGTAACCCTACGTAAAGTCAGCCTACAAATGGCCGACCATCATATCGGAATTACTCACGCTGGAGATGGGTGCAGTAGAAGGATCACTGACTTCGGCCGTGAACAAGCGATTGAAGTCGGAGATGCAGCGCATCAAGAACTTGAGGCAATAAAGAAGACGAAAGATGCCAAGAAGGCACTTGATGAGTTGCCAGCAGTTGAAGAAATGCCAAAGGCGCCTGAAGAACTAGCAACACCTGCAAGTCTAGGTGGCTTAGATATTGAAGATTTATTGGCTGCCAATCAAGAGTCAGAACTGAAAGCAGAGGCTGAAATCGCCGGAGAATCAGAATTGGAATCAGATGCCGAAGTTGTTGCAGAATCAGAACTGAAAGCAGAACTCAAAGCAGAGGCTGAAGTCGTTGAAGACTCAGATGATGACGACACACTTTCATCTCTGGCCGATAGGGCTGAGGATTTCAGAGAAGATATGGAAGAAAAACTCAAAGTCGCACTGCCAATTGAGCAGGCACAAAGAGATATTCTCGATGCAAGGGATGCTGAAGAAGAGGTCGACGACCTAGATATTGACGGCATCACAAAAGAAGAAGGAGAGTGACTCCAATGAGTGCTCTTGATTCAGAGACACTTCGAGACGATATCATCGCTGAGATGATAGGTCATGATGAATCTCTACCTCTGAACAAAAGTAGGTATGCAGAGCATATCCAAGAATTAGTAGAGATGGAAGAAGCCGAACATAAGGCACTCAGTCACCCATTTGACAGAAGTATTGCACTGGTTTTACAGATGTTTCAGGATGCTACACTCGACCCTTGGAATGTTGACCTAAACCGTTTTATTGAGTTGTTCAAAGAACGATTGAAAGAAGCCGAAAACGTCGACTTACCCACTTGTGGAAGACTTATTCGAATGGCTTGGCAAATCCTACATGGGCAAGCCGCAAACTTGTTAGAAAGGGCAGAGAATGCTGACCAAGATATTGATGAAGATTGGGATTACATTCCGAGTTGGCAGACTGAATACGATGACGATGATTTCCATTTCACTACAACAGTTTTGGCTGGCGAAGCAACTGATGAACTACCTGGATTGTTTGATGGCCGCATTAAGCGAGATGGTGGCCGCCCAGTTACACTTGCAGAATTACTTTCATGTCTATCAGAAGCACACGATGATGCGGAAGAGCGTCGTTTGAGAGAGAGTGCTAGAGTAGAGCACGCATTGGAGGTAAAGAAAGCAATAGCCAATGTGAAGGGGCGCGTTCACCAAGAAAACTTGGAAGAAGAAATACGTGAGACATGGCATTCAATTCGAGAGTTATCACCTGAAGGGGAGCCTGTCACAGTGAAATCAGTAACTGAAAAACTGAAATCCAAGGGAATTGATGCAGGTTGGGACCCCGAAGATGCAGAAGCAGAAGGTGGAATAGTTGGTTTCGTGTCAGCACTTTTCCTAACCCATAGAGGTTATACCGATATTTGGCAAGTAGAATATCCAAATGGGGAAATTTTCCTCCAAGATAAATGGCCGGAGTTGGGTACTTTTGATGCAATAACCGAACATCTTGCACCAGAGGTGACGGCATGAGTGATGATTTAGAACTCACAACTTTACTTGAAGCGACCTTATTTGGGGCAGGGCGCTCTATGCCTCAAGCAGAATTAGCGGAGCAATTCAAAATTACTGAGTCTACCATCAGAATGGCTCTTTTGGATTTACAACAATTGATCTCAGATAGGGAACAATCAGCGATTCAACTGACAGAAATAAATCGTTATTGGGTACTGGAGGTCAAACCTCAACTCGCTAATCATATTCCACAGATTGCAAGGACAGAGATTCCTAAGAGATTACTAAAAACCGCTGCACTGATAGCCTATCATCAACCAATGGCTCAGAATAAATTGGTGGAAATGGTTGGTCAAGTGACCTACGAACACGTCTCAGATTTGAGAGAATTGGGACTAATCGACAAACGCCGAGACGGAAATACAAGGAGATTGAGTACCACAAGGAGATTTTCAGAATATTTTGGTTGTCCTCACACTTCAACAACAGAAGTTGCACAGTGGTTCAAAGAACAGGCTGCGGGCTTAGGATTGACAGGTTCACAACTTGCTGATGCACTCTCTGGAGAAGAAGAAAGCATTGATGAAGACGGTGAAACCACACTTTCGGATGAGGAAATGCCCATTGAAGTCCTTGAGAACGGCTCGTTAGCAGAAAGTTCCGAAGAAGAATGATTTTTTTGTTCGGTGTTTGCAATTTTGTTAGAATCACACGCTGTTATTTGATATTCAATAGGGTGTATTCAAGTAGTATGGGTTGGGCGAGGTGGAATTATGGCCGAGGGTCAAGTAAAGTGGTTTAATCAGAGCAAAGGATTTGGATTTATCGAGCGGGATGAGGGCGATGACCTCTTCGTTCATATTTCCCAAGTAGAAGGTCGCATCGAAGATGGCGATAATGTGGAATTTGAGATTGGAGAGGGTCCAAAGGGACCAAATGCAATCAATGTCCGCAAAGTCGACTGAACTCAATAACTCCTAAAACTGTGCTTCGGCACTAAATTTCAACTATTGCGGACCTGTTCAAGGGCCGCTTCAATTGCAGCAGCAGTAATCCTGCCAGATGCACGAGCAATTTCGACGACTTTGTCTACCTCGTCATCATTAGCACCCGCAGTAACTGCCATGTTCCTAGCGTGTAACTTCATGTGTCCTGCCTGGATACCAACTGTGGCTAGCGCTCGTAGAGCGCCTAAATTTTGAGCAATTCCTGCAGCAGCTATCACTTTGGCTAACTCATCTGCAGTTCTTGCACCCATGATTGCGACATTTGCTTTCGCAGTAGGGTGTACTCTCACTGCTCCACCAACCAATCCTACTGCCATTGGTAATTCAATAGACCCGACTAGATTACCATCAGCATCCTTCTCCCAGTGTGTAAGGGAGGCATATATCCGCTCGTGAGAGGCGTAGGAATGCGCTCCTGACTCGATAGCGCGCCAATCCTGTCCACAAGCCACAGCTATAGCGGAAATAGCGTTCATTATGCCTTTATTGTGGGTTGTAGCCCTAAATGGGTCTGCGGCGGCAAAATGGTAGGCTTGCAGAATACCGTCAATGACTTTGCTCCCGTCTTCAGCAGTTTCTCCAGTATTGGCCATTTCTAAAGGCGTAAATGTCGCACTTACTCTTGCTAGGCGATGTACCGCTAAGTTTGAAATAATCCTCAATATTACTGTCCCACCAGTAATTCTTTCAACAGTTGGAGCGATAGTTTCAGCCATTGTATTGACTGCGTTTGCCCCCATTGCATCGCGACAATCAACTAGAATATGGATGATGACCATTGGTCCAGAATCGGTATCGATTACCCGTGCTTCTAAGCCTTTGCAACCGCCTCCAAACTTGACTAAAATAGGGTCAACTTCGTTGCAGGCTGAGACTAATTCATCAGTCGCAGAAAGAATGGATTCCTTGGCTGCAAAAGGGTCATCACAACCGACCACTTGAATCTGGCCAATCATAATTGGCTCGGTATTATTGGAGACAAATCCGCCGCTCGCATGACAGCGTTTTGCCATGTTGCTAGCAGCGGCTACAACAGAGGGTTCCTCTAAGGCAAATGGCACCAGATAATGCTCGCCATCGACGATGAAATTTGTTGCTACTCCAACGGGTAAAGCAAGGGTGCCTACTACGTTCTCAATAATACGGTCTGCAGCAGACTCAGAAAGTTCTCCCGTCGAAGCCAAAGCGTCTACTGCTCCTTGGTCTAATCCGGCTAGTTCGGCGATCATTTCACGACGTTCTTTTACACTTAATTTGTAGAACCCTTTCAAGCGGCTATTTTCAACAGGCATTGACTTCCCTCAACCTTGATGCCCGAGGCGGACTCCCTAAAGCATTCCGAGCAAATCAAAACATGGAGATTGCAGGTATCAGCATTGTTGATGGTGTTTTTCAAAAGGGCATTTGCCACGATTCCTCCAATATCAAATGCGTTAACAAAGCGTTAATTTATTGGGAATAACGGGTTAACGCGTTTATCGATGCGTTATTAACGCGTTAAAGCGGTAAATCAATTCCATTTTCAAGGGGCGATTTGCCAATAAAATGCCACTCCGTGACTCGTTCAACGCTTCTGAACGCATCATTTTTACAACTTAAAATGCGTAAATATGTTAAGTGGACTTCAAGTTCGCTCCTATCATGCAATCAGCAGCGCTAGAGATGTTGAATCTCCCTGCCCTAAGGTCCAATCCTTTTGACACCAGACCCCTAAGTCGAGAACAACTTGAGTTGATGGTTGGCAGAGATGAAGTGTTCACAGCATTAGCCAACAATATCCGGCTCGCCTCACCCCGTGTTGTGGCAGTTGTAGGAGAGAAAGGTTCTGGACGTTCATCTTTGGTTCAATCAGTTGCCTCAACTGCTGACCAAATTCACACCGTATTTTGGCCTTCAAGAGACCTCGTTACCACCATTCTTCATCAGATTTATTGCGACTTGATGAAGGACTTTGAAACCCCACCCGTACATAGTATGATGATTGATCGTTTGGAGGAGGAATTAGCAGGTAGAACAGGGCTTCTCCCGGTCATCATTTTTGACCATTCTTTACTACCCGGCCCGGTACTTGCTGAAGTGCTATCTCAACTGATGCCAGTCTTGACAAAAATACGTGCTTTAACCATCGTCACACTCACACCTGGGCAGAAATCAGGCTTCCCTGAAGAACTGCTCTCTGAGATGGATGTCACACCACCTCTTGATTCGCTCACACGAGACGAAATAGCGCGCTTGATTAGCAAGCGCGTACACAAGGCCAGTCGCTCATCTTGGACTGCTCCTGATGCGCTTCTTGATATGGTGATGAAAGAAAGTGGGGGTCACGTTGGTAGGGCAATGAGATTTCTGCGCGATGTTGTAGACCATACGCGCGGGATGCCACTGATTGACGGCCGCAAATTGGATTTGAAAGTTGAAGTTACGACAAAACCCACTACTGTGGTGGAGGATTCAACTTTTCAGCGGGTTGTTGATGCAGTGCCGCCAACGGCTGAGGTTAATGTCCAAGTTTCAGAAACTGCTGAAATTGACACACAATCCGAAGAAATCCCTTTTTCTAACGACGAGGAAGACAATACTCCAATCGGATTGGAATCTTCAACTATTCAGCAATTTGAATCTCCAAAAGAGGCACCGGAATTAGATGAAAGCCAGAACTTATTCCCCTCATTATCAGATGCCGCGGATATGTGGAAGGATTTTGGAGATGATAATGGTCCGCAATTAGATTCAACCGAAGAAACAGATGTTGAAAAGCCAGAAATCCCATCAAAACAGGATTCTGACTCTGTTGAATTTAGTTCTCAGGAAGTGGATGAAAATCAGTGGAAGAGTGAATTCAGTGATGAATTGGGTGGTGCTGAGGTATTGGAGATGGCTGAAGGATCAGCACCTTCGTTTGGAGGTGGGCGTTTCGGCGGACTTCGTTCCCGCAATAAAAAGGCAAATATTGGCATTCAAGCCGGAACTAAAGGTGTACCCCGAAAGACCCAAGGCCCTAGAGAAGCGAAGCCGAACGAGGTAGAATCAGACCCTAACGATTTGCGCAGAATCAATACTAATGACCAAAATACAGAACTTTGGATACAAGATGGAATGGAATCACCGATAGGAAATTCTCCAAATATCAAGCCACAGCAGATGCAACCGAGTGAAAATGTGCCATCAAATCCTGAACCAGTTGCAAATCCTACAACCCAATTTGAAGAGACAATTGAGTGGGAAGAAGAACCCCAAGTAGAGGACATAGAACCTTTGGACGAACAACAAGTTGCAACACCAGAAGAGGTGCTCAGTGCGCTCAGTTCTATCCGAAGAGTTGCACCACCTAGAGAACCGGATATCGTACTTGATATCAACGCCCTAACTAATCTCAATGATGCTGAAACATTGATTCTAACTGAAGCAGTTGAACGGGAGGTATCACCCTCAGATGATTTACTTCAAGACGAACTAGGAGTTGGGCGGCCGAGGCTGTCACAAATCTTCAATGGATTACTGAAATCAGGCATTCTTACTGTCCGTAAACAGGGGCGTAGTCGCATGTATAGGATAAGTGCACCAGCCAAGGACCATCTTGTCAATCTGGGTGCTGGAGGCGAATTCTGATGGCTGGTGATTGGCGGGTTTCTTGGAGTCACCAACTTGAAGGAAAAGTTGGTGCTATTGCAACTCTCAACGACGGAGTAATCATTGCAACTGGTGGAATTGTGAGAGCACTCAATGATTTGGGGGATTTCATCTGGAAGCGAACTTTTCAGTTTGATGTTTACAGGTTAGTATCAGATGGAAGTAGCGTAGCAGTTCTTTCAGGTCCGGGATTTCACCTTTTAGATATCAGAACCGGAAACCCCCTTGGCGAAGGTCGTTCGGTTGGCGGGGGTTTCCGTGATTGTTTACCTCGCCCAGGAGGCGGTTGGCTGTTAGCCGACCGAGGTGACCACATTCACATGTTCAATCGCGAAGGTAGAGGGATTAGCCGACTCCGACCCGGACGGATTAGGAAATTAATTGGATGGCTTGACAGAGAACATCTAATCGCCATCAACGATGATGGGCATCTCATTTGTTTACGCCTATTCGGAGAAAACTCTCAGAGAATTATTGAGGATAGGCGTTGGTCTTGGGCTAGTCGCTTAACGAATGGCAGATTACTAGTTCAATCAGTGGATGGTGCAATTCACGAGGGTGTTCCAAATCCATTTGGTTGGGATTCACTTGAACAGTTGATAGAAACCGGAGTAGACCCGCTTGAAGCGGCAATGACTGGGGATGGCTGGTGGATGCTGACAATGGATGGTGTTCTTGACAGAATACCACCGAATGAAGGCGAATCGTGGCCTGCAGGAGTGCATATTTCCACTAACAATTCCGATATCATAACCACAGCAACAAGAGATGGCTTAATTCGATGGTGGGAATCACCGAAACTTATCTCAAAACGTGATTCAATTCTCAGAAAATTGGTTACAGAGGAGCGCCAAAGAGTTGACTGGGAGCAACGCCAAGTTATCTTTGAAGCGGCGCGAGATGCCGAAGAAAACGGTTTGTTAACTCGAGCGATTGAGTTGTACAATACTCTAGGTAGGCACGAGGATGTGCGACGAATCTTAGCCATTAAGGAGGCTGGTTGATGAATTCACAAGTAACTCAAGAATTGGTTGAGAAATACCTTGATTTAACGTCGCGCGCCAAAGCAAAGGCGACACCAATACACGGTGAAGAAACTGCTGAGGCTAAACAATTGAGTGATATGATGGGGATGTGTGATGATTATGCATCAGACGCGCGGCATTTCATGGAAACTGGTGATTTGGTTCGCGCTTTCGGGGCGATAAATTATGCTCACGCGTGGCTTGATGCTGCTGTAAGAATTGGATTATTAGACGGGCATGGTGATGACCAATTGTTCACCCTACCCAAGTGAGGTTAGTATCAGGGAACTGAGAATGTTGGTTTTGGTTCGGTAATGACCAAAATTGCTAAGAACGTTGGAAGTTGGAAGCAAACGGTTCACTAACCGGGTTGTAGGTTGAATGGTCAGCGAGACATTGGGAGGCAAGCGTGTGGCGGGATATTTAGACAGAATTGGAGCGGGCAAGATTCTCATCAATGCCGAGCCGCTGTCATACGATTATGTGCCAGAAGAATTAGTTGGTAGAGATGAGCAGTTACAGCAAATGGCTGGCATCTTTCAACAAATTAATGACCACCGAATTTCTTGTCGCGTAGCGATTACTGGAAATGTAGGATGTGGTAAAACAGTACTTTCACACGTGTTTTCAAGGGATTTACAGAGGCATCTTGGTGAGGAAAGGGCACTCAAGTTGGTTCATGTTAATTGCCGAAATTTCCCGTCCAAATCACAGGTTTTACAGCGTATTGTCACACATCTTGACTCTAGGCACCCGGAGCGCGGTTTTGGTAGCGGCGAGGTGTTGCAATCAATACGCAAGCAATTGCAAGGCAGAAATGAACACCTGCTATTGATTTTAGACGAAGTTGACCATTTACTTCGAGCCGACAAGGGAGACCTTCTCTATCAACTTCTAAGAATCGATGAAGGCCGTGAGATTAAAGGCACAATTTCACTAATAATCATCAGTCAAGAGCAAGTACTTGACCAGTTAGAAGGAGCCGTGCTGTCGCGCTTTGGTCAAAGCAATCACATTAGGCTTGAATCATATCAAGAAACGGCATTAACTGCAATCGCCACACAGCGAGCGGAATTATCATGCCATGAGGGTTCTATTTCTGAAGGCGTATTGCGTACAATAGGGCAACGTTCTGCTGAAACTGGCGACGCCCGCGTTGCCATCGAATTGTTGGAAGATTCAATCAAGAAGGCCGAGCGGGCAGGCAGAGATGAGGTAATCGCCAATGACGTGCGATTTTTGGCAAAAGAAATCGGCCGCACAGTGGAACCGAGCATTGTTGTTGATCTAAACAAACATGCTCAGATGATTTTGCTAGCACTTTGCCGGAGACTTCGCAAGGAGTCTGAGGTGACAACTGGTGATGCAGAAAAGTTGTATCGTGTAGTCTGTGAAGAATATGAAGAAGAACCACGTAGCCATACTACTTTCTGGAAGCATCTCAAGCGTCTAGAAGACTTAGAATTGATTGAGTCGCACATATCTAGCCGCTCCGAAGGGCGCGGCCGCACACAACATATCTCAATGCCGGCGGCCCTACCTGGGGCCGTTGAGAAACGGCTTGAGAGTGCCCTAAAGGGCAAATGAGGGCGGAATGGGGTTGCCCTTACAGGGCGGAATTGCCTTATATGGGTCGCTTGTCGGCGGGACGCTGATTACCATGGCAGTTACAGGAGACACCTCATTTATGGCGGCGGTGAATGATACCGACCCTGCAAGTAAGGGTAAGTCATATTCGGTTGAAATTAAGGGTTCAAACTACAATCACTTTCTTGGAAAGAAGATTGGTGATGTAGTAGATGGACAGTTCGTAGGAGAAGGCGACCAGTCACTTCTTGGATACAAATTGCAAATCACTGGTGGTTCTGATAAAACCGGAACACCAATGCGTAGCGATATTGCTGGTGGAAATCGCCAAGCGGTTTTGGTCACCAAAGGTGTTGGATACAAGGCTCAAAAACTCGTAAAGAAGAAGGGAGACACTTACCGATACACCTACGATGGAATCCGCAAGCGTAGATATTTCCGTGGCAACACAATCAATCAAGACACCCGTCAGTTGAATCTGAAGGTTGTCGATAGCGGCAAGAAGTCGCTCGCTGACCTTTTTGGTGACAGCGGCGGCGATTCAGACGAGTCGTGATAGAGATGTACAAGGAGAGGATTTCAACTGGTGAGCAAGTTACCTCGTCAGCCTGAAGTCAATATTGGATTAGTAGGTCACGTAGACCACGGTAAGACAACTCTCACCCAAGCATTGTCTGGGACTTGGACAGATACTCATTCTGAAGAGCGCAAGCGCGGAATTTCAATCAAGTTAGGATATGCAGATACTGCATTTTACAAGACCAAGAAAGGTGAGTTCTACACCACTGGCAAAAGACCAGACGGGAAAGAGGATAATGAAAAAGAACTCTGTAGAGTGATTTCATTTGTTGATGCTCCAGGTCACGAGACGCTGATGGCAGTGATGATTAGCGGCGCTTCCATTATGGATGGCGCCTTACTATTGATCGCAGCCAACGAAGATTGTCCACAAGCCCAAACTCTTGAGCACTTGATGGCGCTGGAAATCGCTGGTATCAAAAACATCGTAGTTGTTCAAAACAAGATTGACATCGTTTCCCAAGAACAAGCCATAAAATCATACAATGAAATCAAAGATTTCTTGAAAGGCACAATCGCTGAAGATGCACCGATAATTCCAGTTTCAGCACACCATGATGTCAATCTTGACATTCTAATCTCAGCTATTGAGGAATTCATTCCAACTCCTGATAGAGACCCGAAAGCGGATGGAATACTCCATGTTGCGCGGTCTTTTGACATCAATAGGCCTGGCTCGAGGCCGCCTCAACTCAAGGGTGGAGTCATTGGGGGAAGTATCGTCAGTGGAAAATTCGATATTGGTGACAAAGTAGTGGTTGCGCCTGGTCGCAAGGTAATGCAAGGGAAGAAGGCAACTTGGG
>JAERSV010000032.1 GCA_016845345.1 Methanobacteriota archaeon | reverse complement strand
TACCGATGCAACCGCGGGGGTTGGGCGCCCACTCTCGAATGTAACCTTCATATCCAAGTCCACCTACCCCACGGTATGGCCTTCGATGACTTTCAAAAGCACTGTGGAGAGTGTAAGAAAGGTAAGCCATGTGGACAATTTCACGTTTATGTGATGACAGTTAATCCTCGTCTGAAAGTCGGTAAAAGAATTAAGAAAGTTCGGTTTAGAAAAATAAATCCCAAAACTCATCAAAATGGCGAGGCACTATACGTGGGAAAGTGTGAATGCTCACCAAGATGTAGGCAGAGCAAACACAGAAATTACAACTCGAAAAATACGACTAGATGGTACTGCTATTGCGGCAAATACGAGCCTAGCAATTTGTATCAACAATATCGAGATACGCCTACTTCAATTCATGACTTCGTTAAAGGAGAATATGGATATCTTCAGCCAAAACATTTCAAAAAACTGAACCCTTTCAAAACTTCTGAAGATGCTGAAATTGCTGAGGAAAAATTGGCTATTCAACTCAGAAAGGACGGGTTTGCAGTTTGGGCTGGACACCATGATGACAAAATCGTAGAACGATTTGATTTGGAAAATGAACTAACTGAATAGGGTAATTCAACGAAGTCTATCCAAATACCCCTACGAATACATTTGATGTTTAAATGGAGTTTTCATTAAGCCATTCTTGACGCCATCCAAGTAACACCATTCTTAGATTAAAATGTCTATTTTTCAACCACGATGATATGGTGAACCGCGCTCAACCTCACTAGCGCGATATAGTTGTTCAAGTAAGACTACAGCCGCCATCTCGTAAGTCATTGTCAACGGCCCCAAACTAAGTGTTTGATAGCCCTCTACGACAGATTTCTCAAACCCATCAACGGGGCCAATAGCAAGGTGTGTATTGCTGTCTGATAACTTCCATTTTTTCCATTGCTCTACAAACCATTCTGTTGAACCACTCTCACCATTTTCATCAAGGAGAATCAATGTATCTCCTGCGGATGCACCTTGCAATTTTGTTAGATACTGATCATGATTCAATTTCTCAGAATGCTGACGAAATTTCAATCCATTACTAGCAAGTCGCTCACAATATATGTCGACTAAACGGCTGTAGGATTTCTCCCGCGGCCGGCCGTGGCTGTGTACCACAATCCGACCCATAGAACCCGAGGAGAGTACTTAGCCATCATATTTCCTTAAACTCACGATAGGCTCAAGGCAGTCGGGGGTCAGGGTTAACTCATGGGATGGTGGCCTTTCACTCGAAAAGGGGTAGACCTCTCCAATGACCCTCAAATCAGGGGAACTAGGACTTGGTTACTCGATTTACAAGCACTTTGTGAAACTTATTACGATGACCGTGTTAGTGGCATTGAAGCCATAGAATCTTTGCAAGATGAGTGGTATCAAGCACACCAGAGGATGGAACTACCAGACTTACTTTTTGAAGGGTTAGAAAAAAGAGCAGGTGAACTTCTAATTTGTGATGATGAAAAATGGACATCACTTCTGAATGATGAGGCTTTTTGGCAACCTGGATGGCGTCCTTCAAACAAACATGATTGACCATTGGGTTCATCACCGAGATATTACCGGCGATGCTCATGGATAATGTTGGGTGGGTGGTGCTGTTAGCATTTATCGGCGGAATTCTAGTCTATTTCAGCCGCGACCAACCATTTCCTGAAATCTCACGAAAGCATGGATTCATTCTGCTTTCTATTGCTGGATTGTTATGGATTTCTGCCGCGTCGCCGCGCCAATTTGATGAGGCTAGAGTAGCCGCTACCATTGTGACAATCGTTGGCGGCATTCAGATGCTTATCGGTGCATGGCATATTGCGATAACAAATCGGGATGTGATTGTAGGCCCGCTTGCGGGTGTACTCCTATGTGCAGGAACCGGCGCACTATTTGCTGATGATTGGGCGCTTTCTTCCAGCGCTGAGCAAGGTGTTGCATTCATTACGCTGTCAATGCTAATTCTTCTAGAGGTCTATTTGTTCTTCAAAGGAATGATTGTTGGCACAACCGCGAGAATGTGGTCAGCCGCTGGTTTACGTCAAGTTGAACGAGGCTTACTATCAGGTACAAGAGGCGCTATTGGATATTTTGAGCGGGCTTGGGATTTTGAGGAAGAATACATCAATGCAATGAGTCATTTAGCATTGACGAAAATCCACAGCCATCTTGGAAATAACGAGTTGGCTTCTGAACATCACGAAAAATTGCAACGATTAGGCGGGGAAGAATCAATGGATTCTGCTTGGATTGACGCTTTAGAGACATCTCTTTCTCGTTTGAATGGCACGAAAAGTGAAGAATGAATTTTCTGATATTTAGTTGTAAAGTGGGTAAACCCGTAACAAATTCGGGTCAATTTTATAACATATGAAATGAAATTAACATACGGTAATAAGTTGATAGTCGGGAAAAATACGAATAACGCGCTGATTGGTTGGGCGGCTGTCTTGATTTGGTTCAGCGCCAATGTTCTCTCACAAGCGGCATTCATAGGCACCCATGGCGTTCCCTACGAAGCAGAAGCAATGCTAAGTGCTCTTGGACCATGGTCTTGGATTCTAGTTACTATTGAGTTAGGGGTGTGGCTCATTGTGGGAACCTTAGTCTTGCAAAAATTCAATTCAAAGAGAAATATCCAACCCCACATGGCTTGATTTTCACAACCTCGGGATTGATAACATGAGGCAATCTCCAGCGTATTGAGGGTTGTAATGGTTCGAATCACCAAAGTCCATACCGGTATAGGTGATAGAGGAACAACTGTTCACCTGAATGGTGAAACCGTTTCCAAGGGTGATGACCGACTTGAAGTGGTGGGCTCAATTGATGAGTTGAATTGTCTCATTGGTATTGTGCGAATGGAACTGAAAAGAATGCCTGGGACCACACTTGATGGAGGGCCTAGAACGACTGTTTTGGTTGCCCAAAGGCAATTTGACAGGGTTCTGGCTCATATGCAACAGGAATTATTTGATCTAGGAGCGGAATGTTCAACCACACCTGATTCCATTCCAGAAGGAATGCAAGTTCTTCCTGCTGAATCTTGTGAACGTTTGGTAAATGAAATGGATGAATGGTTAGAAGAGATTGAACCTCTATCTTCATTCATTTTACCAAGCGGGAATGCAGTGGTAGCAAATCTACATCTTGCTCGAGCTGTGACCCGGCGCTGTGAGCGCCGCTTAGCAACATTGAGGGATAATGACGGTGAAGAATCTGTACGGATTACAAGCCTAACATATCTCAATAGATTATCAGATTGGCTGTTCGTTCTGTGCCGTATTATTTCTGCTCGCTTCGGTGAAGATGAAGAATTGTGGGAGCCTCTTGGAAAGCGTGACCAACAATCCACAGATTAGCGGTTTTCATAGTGCTCTTTTGCCGCCGCAAGTACATTTTTTGAATTATCAAATGTTAACTGTTGCATCGCATCATTCCATGAAAGCCATAGAAATCCGATATGCTCATTTGACAATTTAACTATCATCTCATCTGTTTCGGCCAGAAACCAGTGAACTTCTTTGTGAATAATCTCACCTTTGTGGGTGAATTCGTATTGTGTGCGTCTCTGAAAATTTGGAATTAGTGTGGCAGAGGCAATTCCTGTTTCTTCACCTAATTCTCTCAATGCAGTATCCTCAAATGATTCATCCTGCTCAACATGACCTTTAACAAAATCCCAATGGCCTTGTGGATATTGTAGAAGCAAGAGCATATCGTAGTTAACCAAAACTAGGCCACATGATGTCTCCATGACATATGCGAGGCGGTGCTGTTCCATATTCATTGCGAGTATGAATGATGATTCTCATCAATACGGCTATGGTGGTGATTATCCCCCGATAAAATATGCCACCACATACTCTCATCAAATCACTTGACATTCGGCTCATCATTGCTGATGGTGATTTAGATGGATTAGTGGCTGGAGCGGTTCTCAAAACCGCATGGCCAAATGCTGATGTCGTTTTCTCACATCCAGCGGAAATCAGAAGCGGATTTCTAGATGATATTGTAGATGAAAACACGGCACTCTGTGACTTGCCTTTTCATCCTAAATGTGGCCTGTATATTGACCATCATGCTACAAATCGCCCTAGCGAAAATCAAGAAAATGAGTTTACAGATAAAGGCCGTTACATTCACTGGAGAGATGCTGATTCCGCCGCTAGAGTTGCATACGAATTATTTCTGCCATTATTTGATCTCTCAGCACTAACACCAATAATGGACATGGTTGACAAATTAGATGGCGGACGAATTACCACTGACGAATTTCTATCAGATGACCCGGTGGTCTGGATTTCACGGACTGTGACTTCATCGGACCAAGAATATTCTCGCTCATTACTCAGTAAATTAGTTGCAGGTCAAGCAGTTGCTGATATTGTCAAAGAACCTGAAACGGCGATTCGAATTGAAGCGATGAAAAAGGAAATGAAAGATATTAGAGATATCTTAAATTCTAAATCAACTATTGAAAATAGATTGGCAATATGCCACATTGAAGAAACTGGATTACGTACCAATGGTTATCTCGTGACTGCTCATTTTGGGAACAAGTGCGATGCTTGTCTTATCGTCCATGGCTCTAAAGAAGGGAAAATAGGTGATGGGGATTCATGGCCACTCTCCGCGTCGTTTTATTCAAACTCATTTTTACACACTGAGGGGGGGGTGTTCGATCTCTCTACTTTAGCAACGATGTTTGATGGAAATGGGGGTGGTCACAGAAACGCGTGTGGTTGCCGAATCATGCCACTGAGTGAAAGTGGTGAAGTTGAAAAAAGAGAGTTGCAAGATAGTGATTTAGCCCGCAATATCAGTTATTGGATGGAGGCTTGGAATCAAGGCCAAAATAGTGGCCAAATTGACGATTGAATTAACTTTCATTCAGGTAAAATTTGATTATTTTATGAGCAATTGGAAGAGATAAATAAATCCTAAAAAAGC
>JAERSV010000031.1 GCA_016845345.1 Methanobacteriota archaeon | reverse complement strand
CGGTTTAGCAAATCCGGCTCATTCATTATTTCTAACTGGCACTGTGGATACAGTTGCCCCAATTGATGAGCATGTGAAGCCATTACTTCAGCAGTGGAATGGTGGCTGGCAACTGTTAGAGGTTGTAGGTGCTAACCATGTTCAGTATGAAGATGACCAATCATTCCTTGATAACTTGTTTGATGGGGATGCTACGATGTCAGAGTCAGAGCAACAACAACACGCAATCAACAAAATCACCCCTTACCTAGATTTAACCCTCAAGGGTGAGGACGAAATTTGGTATGCTGCATCAAGCAGGGAAAATGATCCAGGCCAGCCTTCAGATGCAGATTCTTATCTTTCAGAAAACCTAGATGCAAACCAATTCTATCTCGTTGACCTTGAAGAAACCTTACGAAACGCTCCTGCGGGACGCTACGCACCAGTGGTATTCTATGACCATCAAACCAACAATACGGTACTCTCAGCTGGTTGGAGTAGCGGCAATTTCTCAGATATGTGGACTCTTGACTTGAATGGTACAGCAGATTGGGAAAGCACGGGAAGCGGACCAAATTCAGTTGGCACCAACGCTTTTGCTAGTGATGGAATTGCTAGTGGTTTAATGGTCGGTATGAGTGATGTTGGGGACCCAACTATGTGGTCGTGGAATGGTTACTCCACCTCATGGGCACCATATTCCGAAGGTGTACGCCCATCAGGAATGAGTTCTCAAGCGATGGTATGGGATTCGGGTGCTCAACGCTATATCTCATACGGTGGTCAAGAGGCTGAATCGGGGAATTACACTAATGAAACTTGGGCCTTCAATCCAGGAACTGCTGTTTGGCAAAATCTTAGTACAGTTAATTCTCCACGTGGGATTTCCAATCCAGCCATGTTTTTCTCTGAAGGGTGGAATAGAACAATACTATTCGGGGGATATGATAATGAAAAAAATCTCTCAAATGAGACTTGGATGTTCAATGGAGAAACTAATACTTGGTCAAAACTATCTCTCCCGGGAAGTTTCCCCACTGGACGTGCTGGGATGGCAACCGCAATCGATAGGGAAGAACAAGTCGCCTACATATTCGGCGGGATTGCAAAAAATCAATTTGATTCCGGCATTGATTATTCTAATGAATTATGGAAACTCGATTTAACCCAGTTAACATGGACCAAAATGCCTAGTTGGGGAATAGATGCAATGTGGTTTTCAGGCATGGCTGTTGATAAATCTAACAATAAATTAGTTTTATTTGGCGGCATGAATAACGATTTATTTGACCAAACTTGGCTTTATGATTTAACGGAAGAAGTTTGGGGGTTGCATGCATCATCTTCAGCGATTACTTCAACTGATGTCATACATATTTCAGCATCTGTTTCTGAGCGTGATTTGGATTCACCCCCCAGTACTCTTGAAATCAATTGTCGTGTGGTAGGCCAATCAAGTTGGACAGGTGGTAATTGGAGCGCAATCAACGATACTGCAACTTGTGATTTGTCTCCTTTTTCTCTAGAACCTGGATTTCACACGGCTGAAATGAAGGTTTCAAATGACGGCCAACAGGCATCCGTCAAAATCACTTTTGAAAGAGCAAATGCTCCGCCACAATTAGAAAATCCTATGCCATATTTCATTATTGATGAAGAGGGTGAATTAATCATCAACGCTAGTGAGATAGCAACTGATGTAGACGGACATGAATTGAGATTCATTGGCAATGAGTTCACTTTTTCCATATCAAATCAAGGGGGTCCTGAAGACCCTGAACCAGAATTAGATTATATTTTACAGAATGATAGAAGAGAAGTCAAATTAGTTGATTTAGCTGACTGGACTGAACGTAAAGGCGATACTTGGTATACCGTCTGTGGGGAGATAAGAGATGAGTCCACACCCGGAAACCCTCCTGCAAGGTTGCCATTTTGTTTTGAATTATGGCATCAATCAATTGATGACCCATTTGTTGTATTAGAGCATCCAACTTTCACAATTAGCGAAGACCAAAATTCAACGATTTTCAACTTGGCCCCATATGTGACAGATGAAGAGTTGGATGCTGTGGCAATTCATTGGAACACACAACTCGATTATTATGACACAAATAGCGGTTTTTATGGTGAAAATATCAGAGTTAGTGGAGTTAGAGAGGTGATAACCCCTGGAGTTTTGGAGATTTATACCTCAAATGTTAGTGTTGAGCCAGCCGATCATTGGTATGGCGAAGAAGAAATTTCATTCTGTATGCATCATTTTGCTGGAGGAAATGCGTTAGCAAACGGTGAATGTGTTTGGTTGAATGTCACTTTTATCGTCACTCCTGTTGCTGACCCACCTCTTTTCAATATCAGTCAAATAACCCTGCAAGAAGATACCATCAAAGATGTGCCACTTTCAGAAATTGTATGGGACCCAGATGGAGATGAATTGAATATAACTCTTGAAAATGGAGAGTCTAATATTAGCGTTGAATTTTGGCATGAACAATTACGAATTTCTCCAAATCCTGATTGGTTTGGTAGAGCAATTGCGTGGGCACTAGTTGCGACTGATGGAAATGAAACTATCCGGCAACCAATGCGAATCATCGTTGAAGAGATAGATGATGAAACCATTGTTGAATGGCAACGGCCGGCTGACATTATTGAAAATATGACATCACTCAGATTAGATATCAGTGACGTTGACAACGATGGACCGTGGCTGATTGAATATTCGTGGGACGATGGAGATTGGAAAGGAATCACCCCTTCATGCGCTGAAGAAACTGTCAACATGTTCGAGTGCCAAGCAGACCTTCTTGCTCACGAACTCTCGTATGGCGACCATAAATTGAATCTCCGTGTCAATGATGGAACATCTACTAGTGAGGAATCATCTTATTGGGTTGAAAAGGCCGACCCAAACGATACCGGTCTTTCGGGTGGTGGTAGGACAAGTGGTCTTAGTGGACTTGCATTTATCATCGCGGGAGTATTTCTTTTGCTCGGTGGGGGCGCTCTTATTCTCACATTGATGAAACGCAATGAGTCCACATGAAAATTCTCAACTAATTAAATTCAAACTGCTGAACGTAGATTATTCACAGTGGAATATTACCGTGCTTTTTGGGTGGTGTCCATTCCCTCTTATTCCTGAGTAAGCGCAATGCCCGAATTAATCTGGTTCTAGTTTCTTGAGGCTCTATTACATCATCTAGCCAGCCATTGCGAGCGGCAACATAAGGGTCGCCA
>JAERSV010000030.1 GCA_016845345.1 Methanobacteriota archaeon | reverse complement strand
CGCTCATCAATCCACTCGTAATCAAGGGTTCCAGTGCGTAGTCCGTGTAGGTGTTCAGCCAAATCTAGGTTTGTGCATGACAGAATGCCACGTCGACGGAGCACGAGAATTGCGCTGTTTACAGAAGCACGACTACGGGTGATGTCACGAGCGAGGGAGGCTTGGGATTTTGGTAGTGGATCTTGTACCAAGCGAGTGACGACTTCCCTTTGAACTTGTGATAATCCAACGGGAAGCATTTCTGCTGCTTTCTCGTCTTCTATATTCATGTCTCGAAGAATCTCAATCTGACTTGGTGCGCCCGCGTAGTAGCAAGTTCTACCATTAACTGGCATTGTGGTAACTGTTTTCTGGGTTTGCAGAACATCGAGGTGATGACGCAAAGTCCCATTGGCAACATTCAGATTACGCTGTAGTTGGCGATAGCAAATACCCGGATTTGTGTCGAGTGCATCAAGGATTTTATTTCTCAATGGGTGCTCCCAACTACGATTTTGAGGTGAACTAATGGTACCAGATATTGACCAATTCCAAGGCAATATACCGGCGGCGAGCGAACCAAAACCAGTCAATCCTGCAACCGCGACACCAATCAAGGAATGACGGCTGCCTAACTGCTTCAGTAGTGCCATAGCATCCGTTCTATTGCCCGTCCCTATTGTATGTGTTGGTTCTGTGACCGCTATTTTTCACAGAATTTCAACTTTTTTTGACGCTTTCGTTGTTCAGTTTCATGTAAGCAACTAATGGGCTGAGAAGACGACCAGAACGGTCACCATGTTCGGTAAGTTTGTAGGTAACTTTCACAGGCGGTCCATCAACCACTATACGGTCAACAAAACCAGACAATCTTAGGCTAGTCAATTTATCAGATAAGGTTCTACTAGAAATCCCCTCTAAAAGGCGACGCAACTCATTGAATCGTCGTTCACCAGCAATGTACAGCGTGGCTAGAATTTCAATAGTCCAGCGTGATGCAAAGACATCTAAAGCTTCAACCGCGGCATCTACTTCCCAAGAAATGTCGTAAACATCATCATCTGAGTTATTGCGGAAAAGTTGGCGAACTTTTGTTCCGAGTTCTTCAGTCAAAACAATTGCTTTCGCGATTTCATCATATTCGTCATTATTGAGTAACATTGGTGGTTCAGGCATGGCTTCAACTCCGGTGTTGCTAATGTTATGTGGTGTAGTCATTGCACTTAGATTTACCCTACTTCACTTCATGGTTAATATAAAGCGGGCTACACCTATTAATTGCCCAAGAGGCAAAAACGGAGGCTATGAGAATGGATGTTTGGTTAGTAGAATGGTTAGATAATGAAAGTGCAAGGTTGAAGGAACAAGAAGCGCGTGAAGAGCGCCGTCAACGTACAATTGCTACCTGGAGAACAATGCGATTTTGGAAAGGGTGGAATTGAATTGAGACCAATTACACAATTGTTTGCAACATTGCTTTCAGGAATAGCGGCTATGGCGCCGCCACATTGGAATCGATGATTAGCGCCTAATATTTCAGTTGGAAGAAAGCGAACCACCAATTTCAACAATTGAGGAAATGAGTTCATCTATGGTTTTTTCATTTACGCGCGGATTAGCGATAACTGAGCGGAGAATTGGACGTCCTTCTATTTGTGATGTAGACACCATGAATTTACCACTGGAAATTAATTCATTCCGAATCCCCATGGTGACGGAATCTTCTTTTGATTTGTTCATTCCATAGCCGACATAGCGGATACAGACATTTGTCATTGAAGGTTCAACGACCAATTCAAGGCGTGGGTGTTCCTTTACCTTGGAAGTTAGATACTCGGCTAGAGAGAAGTACCTCTCAATGAGGGAGGCCCAACCTTCGTTACCCTTTGCGCGCCAGGCAAGCCATAGTTTCAGGGCGTCAACTCTCCTTCCACATTGCAAACTCATGTGCCCGAGGTCAACAGTTTCTGCACTATCTAAGAGGAGGTAATGACCTTTCTGAGTATGTACACAAACCCTCCTTAAAGTACCGCTATTTTTGACAAGGAAAACCGAACAACAGAGTTGGATGCCCATCATTTTATGTGGGTCCCAACAGACAGAGTCTGCGAGGTCTATTCCGTGCAATAATGAGCGGGTTTTTGGTGATAGCAGAGTGGCTCCACCCCAAGCGGCATCAACATGGAGCCAAAGTTTTTCTTGATGGCAAATTTCAGCAAGTTCAACCATCGGATCTACACTGCCTCTGACAGTAGTTCCTGCTGTCGCTATAACACAAAAGGGGAAATTTCCTGCTCTTTTTTCAGCACCGATTGCTTCTTGCAATTCATCAGGAATCATTGCTCCAGATTCATCAGTGGGAATCGAGATGAGATTGTTTAATCCAATGCCGAGTACATTTGCTGCCATAGAAGTAGAATAATGTGCATCCTCAGAAATGAATGCGACTAGTTGTTTCCCCACCAAACCAACTCGTTGAGCATCCGGGAATTTTCTATCACGTGCGCAGATTAATCCGAGGAGATTTCCATTGGAGCCACCGGTTGTGAAAATGCCTTCACCTGCATTGTAGCCAACTAATTTCAACATAGTGTCTATCATTTCATTCTCAATTAAAGTCGCCATCGGAGCGAGTTCAAAAGTGTACATTGATGTGTTAGTGAGCGCAGTGATGAATTCTCCAGCAAGAGATGCGACATTAGTGCCACCCCACATCGGATTCATGAAATGAGGGTGGCTGGTTTTTACAGATTCTTCGAGATAATCATCAATGTCAGAAAGCATGGTGTCAACATCGACTCCAGTTCTTCCAACTGCAAGTTCTAGTTTGTTTTTCAATTCTTGATGAGACCGAGATTTTGTTACTAGTGAAGTGGAATCAGCAGATTCGCCGAGATAGCGCCAAACACGGGCAAAAACCCCTTGCAACAACATCTCATCGAATTCGGAGAGTATGTCGCTGTCGTCCATCATCAAATCTCCAGTTCCGTGGCATAGCAACGAGGGCTTCAATGATTGCCTAAAGTCGTTCCATTTCTTGTCGGTGCGCGTCGACAGAACAAATCGCCGCCATATGGACCACTTCTCGAACTCCATCACCTTGTTGAAGGATTTGTACAGGTTTTGCCATGCCCTCTAGGATAGGTCCAGTCATCTCAGCATCTCCAAGATGGTCGAGTAATTTGTATGCGATATTTGCCGCGGCAAGATTTGGGCAAATGAGGACATTTGCCGCACCCTCAAATTCCATGAACGGATATTGTTTCTGAATATCCTCTAAAAGAGCAGTATCTGCTTGCATTGGCCCATCAATCAACATATTTGGGTCTAATTCGCGAGCGATACTAATTGCATCCTCAAGTCGAGTTGAGCGTAGCCCACGACTTGAGCCAAAATTAGAGAAAGACAGAAGCGCTACTTTCGGTTTAATTCCAAAGCGCTTCGCCACACGTGCTGTTTGAACACAAATTTCTGCCAAAGTTCGAGCATCGGGATAGACATTTACTGTTGCATCTCCGATGAACAACAATTTTCCGTTGACAGCCATCATGTACATTCCAACAACTCGATGTGCATCCTTTGAGGTTCCAATCACCTCTAGGCAAGGCTTGAGAAATGTGGGGTAGGCGCGAGTCAAACCACCAACAAAACCGTCAGCGTCTCCTACTTCGACCATCATCGCGCCAAAGTAAGTACGAGATTTCAGAATTCTCTGGGCATCAATAACAGTCAAACCTTTGCGGCTTCGCATTTCAAACAATGCGTCTCGGTATGTTCCCTTTCGTCGAGGGTCATGGATTGGGTTAATCACTTCACATTCGAAATCAAGGTTGTATTCTTCCTTGAGAGCATCAATAACATCAGGCCGACCCAAAAGAATGGGAGTACAAACATTCTCATGGTCTAACTCAAATGCGGCCCGTAAGATGTGAGGGTCATCACCTTCAGGGAAAACAATTCTCTTGAGAGATGATTTGGCGCGATTCATTACAGTGCGCATTACTGAATGGGTTAATCCTAATCGTGCTTCAAGCTCTTCTTGATATGATGTCATGTTAAATACTGATTCTGGAATTCCTGCAACACCATCTTCAACCGCTGCTTTTGCAACTGCTGAGGCAACGCTTACGAGTACGCGTCTGTCAAATGGTTTGGGGATGATGTAGTCTTTTCCGAAGGAAATGAAATCGAGGTCATAGGCTTGGCTTACTTCCTCTGGCACGGCTTCTTTAGCCAAGTCGGCAAGTGCGCGCGTTGCAGCCATTCTCATATTTGCAGTGATTTTTGTAGCCATGCAATCAAGTGCGCCACGGAAAATATATGGGAAACCTAAGACATTGTTTACTTGATTTGGGAAGTCCGAGCGGCCGCTAGCAACAATTGCATCAGGGCGGGCCGCCAAAGCGATATCTGGCATGATTTCAGGGTCTGGATTCGCCAAGGCGAAAATTATCGGTTGGTCAGACATTGAACGAAGCATATCTGGACTAACAATGTCTCCTTTTGACAGGCCAAGGAAGATGTCCGCACCGGCCATTGCGGAGGCAAGATCTCCATCTTCTCCTTCCTGTGCGAATCTTTCTTTTTCAGCAGATAGTTCACCTGCCTCAGACCGCTTTTTGGTGATGATTCCTTTAGAATCAATCATCTTAATATTGTCAATTTTTACTCCGAGTTGTAACCAGTGGTCAGCACAAGAAATCGCTGATGCTCCAGCCCCTGAAATTACAACTTTGACTTGTGAAATTTCTTTGTCAACTAATTCAAGTGAATTTAGCATGGCGGCTCCAGATATTATTGCGGTGCCGTGTTGATCATCATGCATTACTGGAATATCTAATTCTTCTTTCAAACGGCGCTCAATTTCAAAGCACTCCGGGGCTTTGATGTCTTCAAGATTAATTCCACCAAAAGTTGGCGCAATTCGCTTCACAGTTTCAACAAATTTGTCTACATCTGTTTCATCGATTTCAATATCAAATACGTCGATATCAGCAAATGCCTTGAACAGCAATCCCTTACCTTCCATAACTGGTTTACTTGCCAGAGCACCAATGTTTCCTAAGCCAAGTACCGCGGTACCGTTGGTGATAACAGCCACAAGATTTCCTTTAGCGGTATATCGATAGGCATTATTCAGATTTTTTTCAATCTCTAAACAAGGATAAGCAACTCCAGGTGAATAAGCGAGTGAGAGGTCGCGCTGTGTCGCGTGGGGTTTGGTAGGGATGGTCTTCATTTTTCCAAAAGGCTTTGCTGAGTGGTAATCCAACGCATCTTGGCGGATTTTTTTCTCTTTCACGGGATGCTCATCTCCGATGTCGTTTTGAATCGGCCCCACTACTATGATATTTGCATTGCCCAATCATTTGAGTCTTAATTTAGATTAAAACTCCTAATGTATACGAAGTATACACATGGTCCATGAAGCCATTTCCTTCATAAGTAAAGCAGAAAGCGTTGTACCTCATGGTTCAAAGTAATAGAACGACGGTCCCCCTTTTTTTGGTTGGGTTGATGTTAATCGCATCGTTGACCCCTGTTTTGCAGTTAGGTGCGGTAATAGAACGCCGAAATGCAGTTGAGTGGGGTTCAGGCGGATTCAATGATACTGGTTGGATGAGTCTTGATGCTGTAGGCGCAGATCCCTCAAGTGGAGTACTCGCAGAAGGGGATTTACATCTCACGCTCGCACCCGGTGCACAAGTTGAGAATTTGTCTTTTGAAGTAAGAGTTAATGGCGCAAATGGTACTTGGGTGGAACAACCTCAACTGTCATTTGTCGATACTCAAACACAAATCATGGATTGGAGAGGATTAGGTGGTTTTGGCCAACAAAATGACTTGATGGGTGCAGACCCTTACTCTTCCCGACTCACACCTAATGCAAATGCTGGAGCATCTTGGTTACTTCCCGGTGATGCAGAAGTTACCGATTTGGTTGTTGAGGCTTTGAGGCCCGCTGACGCATATGTGACTTTCACACCATTCAATCTTGATGTCAGCGCGTCGGCTCTTCATCCTGAAGACGGCCGTTTGTATCTATTGATTGATGAGACATTAGTACAACTTGATGCAAGCAATGACCCACCTGTAATTGAGTTAGCAGAAAACATCACTGGAGCGCAAACTATGGTTGTTGATACCATCAATGACATGATTCTAGTTTCGGTTGACGATGGCGCAACAAAATTCCGCGCTTGGTCACTTACTGATTCTACTGAGTTAACAGGCCCATTTTCAATTGAATCAAGTATGTCAGGTTCTGCCTCGGAGATTGTAACAGCAATGATGACTGATTCAGCAGGAATGGTTTGGGCCGGTACAAACGAAGCCGAGTTAATGGCCGCTGGAATCGGCGTTACTAGCAACCCCTCAGGGGGTTCTGATGCTGTGACAGACATGTTAGAGGTCGGCGGGGTGGTCTACCTCGGGACTGATGATGGCGGGGTTATGCGGTATGACACATCGAGTGGTCAATGGCTTTCCTCATGGGATACACAAAACTCATTGCCAAGTGACAATGTAGTCCAATTTGAATTGATGAATGGCATCCTAATGATTGCTTTAGCAGATGCTGGAATTGTACGCTACAATGTTGCAACTAGTTCATGGCTAGCCACTTGGACAGATGCGAATTGGCTTGCTTCAAATGATGTACATGGAATGGGTCAAGGCGGGGAATGGTTACACATTTTGGCTGGAGACACAGTTCATTTTTACAACATGACAATGGGTGCATTTTCCACTAGTAAGGCACTACAAGATGTTGGTTTAGTTCGCGATGGTGTAGATTTGATTTCATGGCCAAACGGGGGTGTGAGATCACCTGGGGTTGACACCATTCTTGTCGGTGATGGTGGTGGAAGTTATGCACTATTCGAACCGGCGACACCTCCCACTCACTCTTCTACAATGTTACTTGCTTCTGGGCCAACTAGCGCAGTAATGCATGATGCATTGGAGGTTAACAATGTGGTCTGGGTTGCTGGAAATGGAGTAATTGACCGATTTGATAAACAATTGAATCATTGGTTATCACCAATTGAAACCGGTACAATCAATCAGGCATTGGAAACCGATGGTAATTCGGTTTGGGTAGGAACTAGTGATGATGGAATCTATAATTTTGCTTTCAATGGGACGCTAATCGCTCATCTAATGATTAGTAATAATCTAAATTCAAACGATGCTGATTATCTAGCCTTTGACGTAGCAACCGACACAATCGTAGTTGGTCATTCAAACGCTGGTGTAACCTTGGTTGACGCTGTCAACCAAACAGTTTCATCGTCGTGGTCGTCTGGTCGGTCTGATGTGTTTTCAAACAATATTAGGGGAGTTGCAGCGCGTTCTGCTATTGCTTACATTGCCTCTAATCAAGGGGTGCTCCGCATTGACATTTCAAATGACACATTGTTATCCGCTTGGCGCTCAACAGGGATGGATAATGTAGCATACATGCCTGTAGAAACCGATGGTAACCAAATGTACCTTGGGTTGTACGGTTATGGTGTTCTCGTCTTTGACCGTGTATCTGGTGATGTAATTGATACATGGCGAGCGAGTCGAGGTGGAAATGGAATCTCAAACAATAATGTGTACTCTTTACACCGAGATAGTGGCGGCTCAATCTGGGTTGGTACTGCAGATGGTGCTGACCGTTACAACGGAGTTTCATGGACTCATATTCAAGCGCAAGGAGGATTCAATCCTTCGAGCTTTTACGATTTAGATTCCGATGCAAACTATCTGTATGCAGGAACAAATGCAGGCGCGTGTCAATATCGTCTTTCAGATTTACATGAAGAGAATTGCTGGAATTACTATACAACTCCAGATGGTTTGCCATCTTCATGGGTATACGCAGTATCCATTCTCAGCAATGGTAATCTCTATGCTGGAACCAATTATGGTGCAGGGATCATTGATGTTGTAAACGACACAGTAGTTGATGTCTGGGTGGCAGGAGAAGCCACTTGGAATGCACCTACATACGAATACAATGATGTTGCATACATCGGCTTGAACGGCATGGGCGTCGCTCGTTATGACAGAATTAACGATGTTTGGCTTCAAGAATGGGATTCTTCCAATTCCAATAATCTCGTAACCAATAATGATATTACAACTCTAATTCCAGACCGTCTGTCCCATCGAATATGGATTGGCGGTGATTTTGGACTACGCCTTATTGATCTTGTTAACGAAACAGTGGAAGAAACATTCAGCAGAACGAACGGTCAAAATGCTCCGGGTGAATTGGTAATTATTGGCAACGTTCTGTACTATTCAGAAGCAAGGTCAGGGACTCAGTCAAACGATAATATCTACCGTTATGATATTGATAATATGACAACCTTGTCATCTTTGGATGCTGGCCAACAGATTAGTCAATCAGGTTTAGTTTATGGAATTGGAGAAGGACCTGACGGAATGTTGTGGATTGGAGTTACTCCATCCGGTTGGTTTGGTTTAGATGCAGGAAGCGTCGTTCGTTGGGACCACGCAAACGATACATGGGGTAATGCGCTAGACGCTACAGGCTCAATCCTGCGGGTTAATTCAGTATACGCTGGGGAATGTGAACCACTTAACACATCAGCCTGTCATATCTTTGCATCTTACGGTGAAAAGGTGCATCGCCACTTTGACTACAATGGTAATCTACTCAATGAGTGGGATGATACAGTGTTGGTTGGCCCGATTCGCTCAATAGATTTGTATCAAGGATTAATCCATTTTGCAACATACGAAGGAATTGCTAGATATGACATGTATAACGATACTTGGGCAACAACCCTTACCTCAGATAATGGGGGCTTGCCTTCAAATTCAGAAGACACGATTTTTGATATTGAAATTGTCGGTGATGACCTCTGGTATACAACAATGGCAAACAGTGGTTGGAATCGTAACAGTCGCATTTTCAAATTCAATGGCACTACTCAGACATGGAGCAGTTGGGCGGCAGGAAGCACAAATATTCCAGCTGGATTTGGGTTTTCAATGGAAGTTTGCAATGGAATAATGCACATCGCAATGGCTCGATACCAAGGATTTGGATCTCAAGGTGGGGTCGCACGATTTGACCTGCAAACTAATTCATGGCTAGCAGGTTGGACTCAGGGTAGTACACAAAATCGCGGCTTAGATGATGATGATGCCGTTGCATTGGCTTGTGATGAAATTGGAGATGTGATCTATGTTGGGTTTGAAGCAAATGATGTAGGAATTTCACGATTTAGTTACACTACCGGACATTGGTTAGCAACTATTTCGGAGACCACAAATGGCATCATGCCGGACCAAGTTTTCCCTGATGGAATGCGCTGGGAGCAAGGTGTCTTGATGGTCTCACACACAGATGAAGGTGGTGGGACGGGAGGAATTTCCAGAATTGCTGCAAGTGGGGGCCAACTAGGTACAGGAATGAAAATTGACGTAGGTACTCAGGCATCTAGTATGGAGGTCATACCTACTAACACCAATCAGGTTGATTGGGTAATCGGCAGACCAGGTGGTGATTCTGGATACAATAGAGTTGACATCATCAACTCAACAGGATTGCACAAAGGTGCGGTTGATATTCTCGCAGGATTATCGAGTGGGAGAATGCTTGAGGTGGCTTTCAGCGGAACAGATGTTTGGCTTACATCTGCAGATGATTCTCAACAGTATTCAGGATCATCAATTCTACACGGCCAACTACTTTCCAATGGTACAATAAACTGGGTAGAGGCTTATCCTTTTGTCTGGGATATTGTCAATGAAATTTTACCAATTAACAATGATTTATGGGTTACAACAAGTGCTGGGCTTTACCATGTTGATATCTCAACGGGGCAGATTTCAGGAACGCCTGTGCCCTTGCATTATCAGATGGATGGAATCTATCGCTCTGGCAGTGATTTAGTAATCGGTTTGATGGGGACAACTACAACATCTGCAGGATTCCAAGTTTACAATTTAACGACTCAAAGTTGGACAGATGGTTCATTGATTGCAGGATTACCATCAAACCTCGTCCGTGATTTTGTGGAATATGACAATCGTATTTGGGTTGCAACTTATGGTGGACTCGGAGTGTGGAATACCACCACACAAGCATGGGATGATTCTATCACCACACAAGACGGGCTTCCCGGGCCAATAATTGACAAGATTTGGGTTGAAGGGACTGAGTTGATGCTTGGTACACCTGCCGGAATGGTTCGCTGGGATGTGCCTAGTCATTCGGTTGTTGCGAGCTATAACGCACAATCGGGATTGATTGGAAATCGTGTGAATGATATTGCATATGCTTCTTCGACAGTAATTACCAATGGGAACTCAACAATCTCGTATGGCCCAACATTATTCTTATCTCACAATGGTGAGGGCGCTTCAAGGCCAGGAGCAACATCATTTGACCTTACAACAATGTCACCAGGGCAACAGTATCGTGTCGATATGTTGCCCTCAAACGATGTCAAGGCGATTGCGGCAGATTGGTGGGGCGTGCACGTTGCTACCAATGAAGAGCCGCTAATGCATTGGAATGCTGGCGCTAATCAGATGGAAACAGGAAATCCAGCATGGTCGTTTTCAGCCTGGCCAATTAACGATATTCTAAGTGATGGTACCACATTGCTTGTTCTCAGCAATGGAGGTGTTGATTGGGTTGATATTTCATCGAGCCAGCATAATGTAGTTCGTCAAGAATACATGTTCTCGTTGACTGGTGGCTGGGTTGGTGCCAATGGCATTTGGTTAACAACTTCCGATAATGGCTTATTTGGATTTGGCCCGGCACCAAATTATTTGGATGTTGAAAGAGAATCAATGCGTCGTGCAGACCCGCTGTCAGCGACCTTTTCAGGTGATTCATGGGACATTACAAATTCCACTACACCCGGTCAAAGAATTGCCCTAATTGGTCCAACTAATTCGGTGATTCTACCTAGCCAAGCTAACAGTGCCTCACCAAATGGAATCCCTATTCATCAGATGCCTCTAACCCTATCTAGCCCTGTAGATGGTGCCGCGGTATGGGTGGCATCTCAAAGTGTGAATTATACTGGTACATGGAATCTCACTGAATTGAATAGTAATTTAGCCGACGAATTCTCATTAGCAGCACGTCGCGGTACACTCACACAAGAAGGCCGTGACTTACACATACGTTTACAGAGTCCATTAAATGGCACTTTAGAAGTTCGGATTATGTATGATTGGACTCGCTCAGAATCGCCAATTGAATTGTTAGATTTATTTGACCGGCCAGATGATGGTGGAGGCGTATTAGTTGCTGAGTGGACTCCAAGCCAGGATAGTGGTTGGGCGGCATATCAAATTTATTTGCAAGAAGGTAACTGGAGTTCGATACCAACATCGGCTGACCTTGCAATGCGAGCACCCGATGCACGAATTCCAATGTGGTCCACAACTCTAGCAGAAATTGCTACTGTAAATGGTGTACCAATTATTGATGGCGTAGATATTTATGGAGTTGCTCTGATTGAATATGATGACGGAAGTTTAGGCGAACCATCACCAATTATGGGTCCAGCCTCAGCCAGTGATGAGGTTCCAAATCCTCCAGCATGGGCAACCGCAGGTCCTGCAGATGGAGGGGCAGATGGCGACCTCTATGTTGAGTGGAGCAAGTGTACCGCAATTGATCACGCAGGGACAAGAATTTGGGCAGTAACTCAAGAAATTAATGATGCAGTTGGTTTGCCAACTCAAGGCAATGATATCAATGCACAAGCAAATAGTACGGTTTTGCAACTTGAAAAAGGTCAACCATATTGGGTTGCATTAACTTGTGTTGATGAAGGTGGACTTCACGACCCTGCAAATGCAACAATCATCGGTCCAGTAGTTCCAACAGGAGGAATAGACGATGGCATTCCACCGAATCCTGTTGAAAACATCACTGCATACGATACTCCTGATGATGAAGGAGGTAGAATCACTGTGGAATGGACGCCAAATAATGAGGACGATTGTGCTTGGCATACAGTTCTCATAAGGCCAACAATAGCTGATGAAGAGACTCCTACCAGTGCCCAAGACTTTGCTAATGCAACAATTGTGGCTGATTGTACAACGAATTCAACAATCATCTCTCACTGGGGGGCAACACCTCTAGAAGACAATACCCTGTACTGGGTAACTGTCGTGGCGTTTGATGCGTGGGGCAATGGTGATTATGGAAATGTTACTGTTGTTCAAGTAGCACCTGAGAAAAACCTCCGTGGCACAGATCCACCAGCACGTGTGCAGAACTTGTCCGCTTGGGACCATCCTCAAGATAAGGGTGAAGCAATTGATGTCAGTTGGGCGGCAACAGATGTTGGCGACTTTGGTTACTATGTCATTTGGGCAAGTAGTCAACCAGTGGATAATTTGGCGGCGGCATGGGCAAGATGTCAAGATGATGTGAGCGCTTGTGGAGCAGTAAAGATGGACATCCAATATCCAATTAATTCAGAAGATGGTTTGATTGGTTTAACACTAACAAAAGCCCTCTATGATGGTGATAGTGTTGAGAACTCTGATGCCGATACTATTCGGCCCAATGTTCCACTTTCAGTAACTGTAACAGTTCATGATTTGTATGGTTCAGCATTCTTGACTGGTTTACCTTCGGTAGTAGTAACACCAATAGATAATCGCGACGATATCATTGCTCCTGACCGCTTGCAAGCACCAATTGTGACAGATGTTCCCAATGATAATGGGACAGCGGTATATGTTGAGTTTGAATTGAGCGATGCCAGTGATATTGACCATTATGAGGTATATTCTGATATTATTGCCTACACAAGTAGTGGTCATAGACAGCCAATTATGGTTCTTGATCGTATTGTTGAACAACCAATTAAGGTTGAGATGATTGATGGCGGGGCGGCAATCATGTCAGGAATCCCTGTTCATATTGCGATTGTTCCTGTTGATTCATCTGGCAATGCTCATCGCGACTTGTTGAATGTTGGTTCAGGCAAGGCAATTGATAACTCAGGCGATGACCCGGGTGGGCATCTCCCAGACGTCGATTTCACTGTACAATGGAGTGAAGATGGCGGCGCAATTGAAATTGAATGGCAAGAAATTGCCAGAACAGATATTCGCAGTTATCGAATATTTGTTAGTGATTCACGCTTCGAGAACACTGATGAAGCGGATATGGCAAAGGGTGGGATCATCGGGACTTTCTGGTCATTAGAAGAATTCAATGAGACATCCTCATATGATAATTCAACACACTGGTTTATTGCAGTTTCAGCCTATGATGGAAACGCATGGAAGCACTTGGTACAAGCCAAGGAGTTGAAGCCTTACAAAGCACCTTCAGATGGTGGTGGCGATGGTGAAAGCGACGGCGAAGCGAGTTCTGGTTTATTTGACTTAATTGATATGAATACATTACTCACAATTCTTCTTTCACTAGCAATTGTTGCCGTTCTGTTATTGGCTGTTCGTGGTCGAAGTAAGCGATCAAGAAATGAAGCATTAGAACTGGCTCATGCGGCTTGGGGATTACCTCAAGAAGAAGGTTGGGGCGATAACGAAGATAGCGATGTCTCTCGTGGCCCTGATGTTGATTTGGCTGGAACATTGATGCCGGCAGCATCTCAGATTCAAGCATCAAAAGAATCCTCAGCAGTGAGTACACCTCAAGAGACTCAGTCAGGATTTGCACAACAAGCAGAGGTACCGCCCACAGATGCCAGCAGGCGCCTTGCTGAAATCTCTGAAGATTTGTTTGGTGACAAAGCATCAAGTAGCCCATCTAGTGGCGATAGTGAACTCGATTCATTGATTGATGATCTATTGTGACATATTTCTTCAAGGTAAGCATTGATGGGGACGACCCCGTCGTGGGAGAGTGGTGAAGGGATGACCGAACTGGCGAAGAGCTCAGTGTTCACTACCCTAAGGTGGGACGGTGCCTTTTCAGTAGCCCATCTCGAAGAACATCTAACTCGTCTCAAAACACATGCCTCTCGCTTGTCAATTGAATGGCCGGATGATGCCCGGGAACAAGCATTAAGTTTGATGCAATCTGTATTTTCAAATGTTGAGCAATCGAATCAAGATGATTGCGTTGGATTAGCAAAATTAAACCTTAATTTGAGAGGAGAAATGTCAGTTTCAACAAGATGGAGTCCGGTGAAGTCAGAATCTCAACTTAGGATTACTAAAGTGAATGCTACAGCAATCCCCGCGCCAAGGTGGAAAGGTGATATTACGGGGTGTAAACATGGTGATTGGCAACCATACAAGGATGCGGGGTCACAAGCAGTGGAGAGAGGGTGTGAAATTGCACTCTTGATTCATAATGATGCGGTGGTTGACTGCCAATTTGCCACACCTTTACTTCTGGATGATGATGGTACTGCTTGGTATCCAGCTCCTTCAGAGGGGGCGCTTGATTCAATTTCACTTGCCTCCATTCAAAGCCATCTTGAGCGGGAAGGAATCCCTCTGATTCCAGGTCGCCTGACAAGAAATCTTCTTGCAAGGGCAAGAGCGTTAGTGGCAATCGGTACTGGAATTGGAGTAGTCTTAATCACAGAATTAGACGGACAACAAATTGGCAATAATTCCGATAATTTTGCCAACCTTTGTTTTGAATCATTTTACCAAGCATTAGAATTAGGTTGGACAGATGTGCAGGAGGAATCATCTTGACTGCAAAAAAAGAGTGGCCTGTTGATGACAGAGATGGTTTTGCACCTAACCTTGTTGAGTTTCTACGTGAATTAGGGCTAATTGGTGCCGCCGCAAGTGATTACGGTGGTCCTGATGAACTCCTGCTTCAGTCAAGTGGTCCAATTTCTGTTGATTCTAATTTTACTTATATGGCAGGTCCGCCAATCATCAGAATAATCTCACAACAACCCTCTCGAATTCGTCAACCTGAAGCAATTTCAACTGGTTCTGCCTTACAGGGTGAAATCAGTTTACAAGGGCCGAAATCAACTTGTGATTGGCGAATTGAGCAATGGGAAGATGGTGGTAAATGGAGTAAGAGAGTGACAGTAGAGGGCACCGATTTATCCTCAGCATTGAGGGAGATGAACCATCTTTTACCAAATCTTGATAGCAATTTAGATGGCTTACAACCGGGTTGTTTTGCGGGACTTTTAACCTATGATTTGGTGCAATGGACTGAACCTGTACAACTTCATCATCTGCCACCATCAGGTGCACTTTTGGGTACACTTCTCAGGGTTGACAGGTGGATTATACATGACCGGTCAGAGGGCACAATTTCTGTGGTGACTTCACATCACGATGAGTGGTTTGAGAAATGTTGTCAAGGCATTGATAGTTGGGTAACAACCTCATCAATTCATCAGGAATCCTTAGCCCAAAAGGCTACACTCGATTCCACAATTGAGGATGAAGAGCATTCTGCAATTGTTGATACAGTGCGAGACGCAATACGTGACGGCCAGTTCTATCAACTGAATTATGGCCGTATTTGGTCAGGCAGGCTACAAGACCCTTGGGGCGTTTTCAAGCGCTTAGTTGCTAGTAATCCAGCCCCCTATTCTGGATGGTTAAATATTCCTGATTACGATTATTCTCTTGCTAGTGTTAGTCCTGAACTTCTACTTTCGATGAATGGAAATGAATTATCCACTAGGCCAATCAAAGGAACGCGCCCACGCGCACGCTCGCGAGACAGGGACTTTGCTCTAAAGAGGGAATTGGCGGCAAGTCGTAAAGAAGTTAGTGAGCACATGATGCTGGTTGACCTAGAGAGAAATGATCTTGGCAAGGTATGTGCTGTTGGTTCAGTTCGTTGGCACGATTGGAGAATTGAGTCACACCCAACGGTACACCACCTAGTTAGTGATGTAAGGGGTAGACTCAGGGATGATTTGGATGGCTGGGATGCGTTGCAAGCATTGTTTCCCGGTGGTAGCATCACAGGATGCCCGAAGACTGCTACCATAGCCGCAATAGATGAGTTAGAAGCAACCCCACGCCGAGCTTGGACAGGTTCTCTGGGATTTTATGATCCACGCTCTGGTCAAGCGTGTTGGAATATTTTGATTCGCACTTTGGAAGCTGAAAGTGGACTTAATGGCAAGTGGTTAGGAAAAGTGCAGGCTGGAGGCGGGCTGGTTTTTGAGTCTGATTCCTTGCAAGAGGTTGAGGAAGCAAAATGGAAAGCCCAAGCCCTTCTTGATGCTGCTTGGGGTTCTGCAGCAAGTAAAATCCCCCAAGGGGAGATGTCAATTGAGCCGGTACCAATCTTGAATGCCGAGACGAAAGCATTGAACAAATCGCTCAATTCTGAGCCGCAGGTTTGTATCGCACCAGCCGAACCAATTGAATGGAAATCTGGTGATCCCGGATTAGAACAGGTGAATGAAGGCGAGAGACGTCTGTTATTCGTCGACAACCTTGATTCCTTTTCATGGAATATAGTTCACGCTTGTTCTCAACTTGGGACAGAAGTCATTGTGGTTGAAGGACGTGGAGAAAAATCAGCCGTTGAAGTTGAGAACCTTCTTTCAGCGATTATGCCAACTCACATCATTTTGGGGCCTGGCCCAGGTTGGCCAGCCAATTGTCAATTAACCCAACAGTTAGCCAGATTGGCTCTGAAAGGTGAAATTGTAGATTCTGATAAAAACAAAATTCCACTTTTAGGAATATGTCTAGGACATCAAGCAATCGGTGAAGCCGCAGGCTGGAAATTGCGGCCTTCCCCAAGTGGAGCCGTACACGGTGTTGCTGTTGAGATGGATTTTGATGATGACGCGTTATTTGCGAGGATGGGACCTAACCAACGTATGATGAGGTACCACTCTCTAATCGTTGAACCCAAAGGTGAGCAACTCAAGGTTATTGCAACGGATGCAGAAACTAACACTCTAGCCATGGCTATTGCTCATTATGACTTACCGTTATGGGGTGTTCAGTTTCACCCGGAATCATGTGGAAGTGCTGATGGTTGGGTGATATTGGATAATTTCTTAGTTACTTCGAATAGGCCTGTTGGTCAAAGCGTTGAAGTGCCTCTCCATGGTCGAGGGGTCTGAGGGAATAGTATGCCAACCTGCCGCCTATGTCGTAGCGTCTACCCGCAAGAGCACTTCATTTCTGGTAACGGACCTCGTTATCTTGTCTGCGCTCGATGTGGAGTAGAGCATGGGTACTGCACAGCAGAAGAAGCTCCCCAATTGTATGATGACGCAACGGTTAGGGCAAGGCTTGCACTAATTGGTGGTCGATACGCTCCAATCCTTTGGCTGATTATGGGGTGGGTTCTCTGGACTTTGTTTTTCTCTTCCTTACCACTTTGGGGTAAAGCATCACTTGTGATTTTGATAATTGCTACACTAGCAGTTCCTGTAATGCATCTACTTGGTGGGCCTAAATTCCAAGCGCAATTACGCCGATTAACCCCGAAATGAAACCTGCTTTAGCCTGATGCTTGGTTTCAAATCGTTGAAATAGTATCACAAACACGGATGATTTAGAGGGAACACTGGGTTCCCTGAATGAAACAAGTGAAACGGCGTGAAAATAGGAGAAGACAATAATAGTCACAATACTGAGTTGAAACCGGGGCGCGATGCCTCGCAGTCCATTGATTTGATGGGTTTCTCCTCAGTTCTCTTCGCCCCTAAGATTACTAAGTTTAGTGCATGCTTTACTGGTAGTCTTGCATCCCCGCAATCCCAGAGATTGTTACCCCAGCGCGCTGGGGCTGTCCTGGAAAGAGAGAACAGCGGGTTCTCTGCAAACTAAAAAAAGGAGATATGAAAATATGAATAGAAAAAACCTGAGTGTGTTGGTCGCACTATTGATGATCTTGATGTCAGCATCTGCTGCATCAGGTGACGGAACCGACCCTCTCGACCCTTCCGACGGAGGGGCTGATTGGGACGGCGATGGATTGACCAACGCTGAAGAGCAGACACATGGAACAGATATGACGAATGCAGACACCGACGGAGACGGTCTACCAGATGGATGGGAAGTGGCTAATGGCCTCAACCCTAATTCTGCTGGCGATGCCAATGCAGACCCCGACGGTGACGGTCTAACGAACGCCCAAGAGTACGCGCGGGGTACTAACCCTAACAGCGCTGACACTGACGGCGACGGACGACCTGACAGCACAGATCCGTTCCCGAACGACCCTAATGACGGCGAGTACTCGGACTCTGACGGTGACGGTATACCCGACGCCTACGATCCTGATTACCAGCAACCAGAAGATGGCAGCGGAAACGGTGGCACCTCTGGCGGCGGTGGCTCAGACCAAGATGGTGAAGGCGAAGGCCAAGGCCAAGGTCAAGGCCAAGGTCAGGGCCAAGGTCAAGGCCAAGGTCAAGGCCAAGGTCAAGGTCAAGGACAAGGTCAAGGCCAAGGTCAAGGACAAGGTCAAGGACAAGGTCAAGGCCAAGGTCAAGGCCAAGGCCAAGGTCAAGGACAAGGTCAAGGCCAAGGTCAAGGCCAAGGTCAAGGCCAAGGTCAAGGCCAAGGTCAAGGCCAAGGTCAAGGCCAAGGTCAGGGCCAAGGTCAAGGACAGCAAGGTCAGCAAGGCCAGCAAGATCAGCAAGGCCAGCAACGCCACCAAGGCCAGCAAGATCAGCAACGCCAGCAGCAACAACAGCCCGACCAGCAAGGCCAGCAAGATCAGCACGGCCAGCAAGGACACCACGGCCAGCAAGCTCAACAGCACCAGCA
>JAERSV010000029.1 GCA_016845345.1 Methanobacteriota archaeon | reverse complement strand
CCATAATATGGGTAAGCCTCGCCAACGAGTTCCCTTCTATAACCGTTGTCAAGTGATGGTTGAACGAATTAATACGGGTGTGCTGCTAAATATTCATTTTCAATACGAATCCTTGAAAAACTGTGGGCGTGGGGGTTGACTTTGATGGCAACGGGAGATACAACTGCACCGCCTGTACTTTTTATTGTTGGAACTGCTGGGGCTGGTAAGAGTACGTTAGTCACTTCTTTCCAAAGATGGGCGAGATTTCTAGAAGTAGATGCACTGACAATTAATCTAGATCCAGGGGCTGAAAGAGTTCACTATGACCCAGAATTTGATGTTCGAGATGTAGTTTCTTTGTCCGAAGTTATGGATGAATATGACCTCGGTCCTAATGGTGCACAAATTCTGGCTGCAGATTTAGTGGCGGCTAGAGCTTATGAAATCCAAGATGAATTAGAAGGATTATCTGGTGATTTAATTGTCATCGATACTCCCGGACAAGTGGAATTATTTGCCTTCCGTGAAGCATCTAGTCATTTTGTTGAGGTTTTAGGACAAGGCAGGGCCGCGTTGATATTCCTGTTTGACCCAATGCTTTCACAATCCGCGTCTGGATTTGTTTCCCAAATGCTTCTTTCTAACATTGTACACTTCAGACTTGGTCTACCAACAGCAAATTTCCTTTCGAAGTCAGATCTTCTCGAGCCTGATGATTTAGAAAGAATCCTTGAATGGGGGGAGAGACTCGACACTCTTGAAGCAGCACTTTACGATGAAGCTGGAGGCCAACGCACTGAGTTCGCAATTGGTCAGTTGCGAATGATGCAACACAGCCAAGTGCAACCGGGATTAATTCCACTTTCTAGCGAAGAAGAGGATGGTTTGGCCGACATACTTTCATTCGCCCAAAATCTATTTGGCGGCATGGCGGATACTAAAGATGGATTTGCAGAGGATATTGGGTTTGAAAGGGATGGTTGGAATGACTAATTTACTTGCAATTGATGATGTGGCTGAGGATTTCTCCTCAATTTTAGAATGGGCTATTAAATTCAAGGGTGATGATGAGGTTGCCCCTTCGTTTACTCCACTAGATGGGATTGCAATTGGGTCAATATATGAAAAACCAAGTACAAGGACTAGAGTTTCTTTCGAGGTTGGGATTAACAAGTTGGGTGGCTATCCCTTGACTTTGTTAAAGAATGATATTCAATTAGGGAAATCCGAGACAATTGGTGATACAGCAATGGTTCTATCACGTTATCTTGGCGCGATTACTTATCGCTGTTATGATCACTCTGATGTTGTTGAATTAGCTGACAAATCATCTGTTCCTGTAATCAATGCACTTTCATACAAAAATCACCCTTGTCAAGCCGCTGCTGATTTAATGACAATAATGGAACATAAAGATGATTTGTCTAAGGTGAAGATTGCTTGGGTTGGTGACGGAAATAATGTATTGCACGACTTAATGTTGGCCGGAGTTATGATGGGTTGCGATGTCTCTTGGGCTGTTCCTAAAGGATTTGAGCCAGATGCAGATATAGTTGAGCGTGCTCAAAAATTAGCAGATAAGAGTGGAGCGACAATTTCTGAAACCAACGATCCTGTTGAAGCAGTTTCTGATGCTGATGTAATTTACACCGACGTGTTTATTTCAATGGGAGAAGAAGCCCAAGTTGACAAAATGAATGCATTTAATGGATTTCAAATCAATGATGAATTGGTGAGCAATGCCAAAGAGGACTATATTTTCATGCATTGCTTACCTGCTCACCGAGGCGATGAGGTAACTGATTCTGTAATTGATAGTGGCAATTCTGTTGTCTTTGACCAAGCAGAAAATCGCATGTGGGCTCAAATGTCACTACTAACTTACTTGGTTGATAATGAAGCATGGTCAACCTATGCCGAATTGATGGAATATTAATTTGCAAGTTTTACTCAGAACGAGTATTGCATTCAAAATAGAATTGGAATAAGTCCAGTTGCAGTGAATCCTAAGAGGCCAAAAAGAAGTGCTCGTTTCAGCATTTTAGATGCTTTTGTGTCTTCACCTTTTACGATGGGAGCCTTGACCATCATTAGAGAAATCAAAGCCGGTGTTAAGAATACAATGTAACCGAGTGGTAGAAGATCTAGTGCAAATGGCATCCCCATGCTGATGAATGCAAGTAATGCACAAATCCAAGCAACCATTCTTGCTTGTTCAGCACCTATTTTCATTGGTAGTGTATTGCGTTCTGAGTCCCCATCCATATCCTCTACATCTTTGATAATTTCTCGAGAACTACCTATCATCATTGCACAAATTGCTACTGACCACGGTAGGATTTCCGTCCCGTGTCCAACGGCTGCAGCACCGAAAACAATCACAACTGCGATGAGTCCCGAAACAGAGAGATTACCGTACAAACCTGACTTTTTCAGGCAAGGATTGAATGGAATACCATCAAATTCATATGCTGACATTAAGATTAATGCGATGCCCCAGATTGCGGCTGAATCCAACCATTCTAAATTCCCAACCGTTTTTTCTGCATGAAAAATAATTCCTCCCAACATGATTGTTGAGAGAATAAAACAAATCCAAGAAAATTTCTTGGCAGCTTGTTCTGAAATAGCACCTGATGCTAGTGGTCTTGTTGGATGATTTATGCGATCAGCGTTTATGTCTTTTAAATCGTTTAACGCGTTCCATCCTGCCATGAAAAAAGCCACACTCAAAGTATGTAGAATCAGCGGGATTGCTATGTTATCTTGGCTTCCAGCACCGACAATTAGAGCACCTAAGGGGACAGTGAGCATACCCATGATCACGTTAACTCCTCTTGCGAGGGTCCACCAGTCACGGCCTGTCATTGAACAGGTTGGAGTCGCGTATGGCTCTTCATGCCTGCGCCGTAATATTCTCATTATGAATCGAGGATAAATCCCATACACATACTGTATATCGACCACCACGGAAGAAATCCCTAACGTGGCCGACTTTCTGAAATCTTAGATCTTTAGCAAGTATATTGCCAACTTGATTCATTGTTGCACCCCATGAGAATCTATCATTGAGGTGGTCAAATATATCAACAGTATTGGAACTCCCATGTTCTGCTAGATATTCTGCTACTGCTTGTCTCAATCTTTTTGTTCTACTCAAGCAATCACCTCGATGTTTGATGTTGCTTTTGCTCGGAGGCGCAGAGTTCTCCATCTTGGTCTACCATTTTTGTTGACTTCTTCTGCATCTGTACTAGGTGTAGCTAATCTACCACTAGATGTTGCAAGGCGTACTAATCTGTGGCTATCATTACGGCTTGGGTGTATTGTGGCGCAACTCATTCTAAGGCTTCTGAAAGGAGTTTCATGAACTACCTCTGCCAGTATCGTTTCTCTATTCGTTATGCTTGTTTGCATAGACAGAACTAGAGAGGGGCGGTATATGAACCAGCGATGGGGGGAGTGGGCTGAAAGTGAAATCTAAACGTAAGCATGCAAGCCTGCAATAGGTGAAAGTGAAAGTGAATCTTGGAATTCTAATCAACCTGTTTGTTGATATACCGATGGTCAGTCGGCAGGTTGCTTGGCTTGTGTGGTGTAGTTCGGCCCATCATGACGGGTTCTCGATCCGTCGACCCGGGTTCAAATCCCGGCACGAGCATCTCGGAGTCATATGTTTACTGTAGGATGTCATCTGATTTAGTCGATGCTCGCGCCTTGCCACAGCCTTCCCTCACTCAAGATTCATGTTGATTTCACCGTTCAGTCCAGGTTGTTGGTCCGGCACGAGCACTCAAATGCAACAAAATGACAATTGTTTTCATTAGATTATAGACGTGCTCGTGCCTGTTGCGCGAACGGTCAATATTAATTTCACATCGTTCAGTTCGCGCATACCTTCGCACTTCCTTCTACCGAGAACTAATGGCGTCAGTCCAGTGGGAAGGTCCCGGAACTAACATGTTTCACTAATTAAATAGAATAATTGGTAGTCCCGGCAGGAGTCGAACCTGCGTCCCCTGGACCAAAACCAGAGATGATGGACCACTACACTACGGAACTAGTGGAGTCGGCCAAAAGCCACTTGGTTTTGACTTTGACGCTTTGAGAATGTAAATACAACTCCTAATCATATGTGCGAGCCCTTCAAGGGCTCGGTAGGAATCCGAACCGATATGATAAGGCGACCTTTGCTCTTCAGGTCTGTTCTCATTCTCTTTCTGATGCTTCTAATGCCATGGTCAGCGGTTAATCATTTCCAGCCGCTTGAGACAGTTTCAGTACAATCTGATGATGATATTTCTCATATTAATTCAGATATGATTTCTCTAAATACAAACCATGCTCAAATTTGGCCGCCTTCCACCCAATGGTGGGAACGTGGTGAAGAACAAGTTGAAGTCTATGTGATTACGAAGGATTTGATTTCTTTGGATAATTGGCAAAAATCCAATGGATATGGGATGAAACAATCCGAACTAATTAATGGCCAATCATTTTCTGAAACAATCCCTTCATCAGGGATTGTCGAGCATCGCAAACTCATTTTGCCTGCTAATATCGTACCGAAGTTACTCGGCATTGTGGGAGTCATGTCTATTTTTGAGGACCCCGGCTCCCCTGAACCTTTCTCAACTGAGTCAATTGAACCTCTCTCAGTAAGGACTGGTGAGTTACATGGTGCAACGGATTCTTGGTCTATGGGTGTGAATGGGTCTGGTGTAAAAGTAGCAGTTGTAGATTCCGGAATTGATTTTGCTCATCCTGATTTGAATGGAACTCAGGCTAGGGTTAATGACTCTAGCAACCCATATGATGGCTGGCCAATAATGTGGGACCCACGGAGTGTTGATATTTGGCTAAGAGATGGTGATTCATATCCGTTAAATAGAGGTTCATATTATTCAGATACTTCAAATTTAGATAATGATTCTAACAACAATTCAATTCTTGATTCAACTGGATTCAATGTTTCTGGTTTACAGCCTTCACTTTCAGGGACTTATCATTATGGCCTTCACCCAGATTCTCAATTGATTGTAAGGGCTGGTGGCGAAGTCAATATTTTAGTCGTTGATGATTTTACTGCTGGAATTTATGAAACAGTATATGTTGATTTTGACAGAGATGGAAATTTTAGCGAGGAAAAACCAATGAGACGCGGTAGTGAAACCTCTGGTTTAGACACAAATGCTGACGGTTTATGGGACCAATCTGGAGGTCTTTTGTATTGGGTAAGTGATGGGGTAAATGGCGTTCCGTACAGCGCTTCCTATGCTCCAAGGGCTGGATTTCAAAACCGAATTGCCGGTTCTGGAAACTTGACATTGTTCATGATTGATGACATAAACGACCCCGGTGGAAATCATGGCACTCTTTGTGCTTCAGCAGTTGCAGCACAAGGGGAAATTGCCAATGGCAAAGTCTTGGGGATGGCTCCTAATTCCGAATTAATTTCTGTTGCCGATTTTTATGCAGGCGGTTCTTTCCTTGATGCTTGGAGATTTCTAACAGAAGGATATGATGGTGTAACAGACAGTGGGGATGAAGCTCAAATTGGCTCATTTTCATTTGGATGGTCAAATATTCACAATGATGGCACTGACCAAATGTCACTGTATCTTGATTGGTTAACAAGAGTTCACTCAAAGAACACAACTTTCCTTGTAGCAATGGGTAATGGAGGTCATGGATATGGAACTGCGGCCTCTCCGGGTGGTTCACACGGGATTATCTCGGTGGGTGCCTTTTCTTCTCAATCAGGACAACCACATGGTGGGACTTGGGGGGATGCGGCTCCTTGGTCGAATCGGGGTCCCAATTCGGCAAGTAGATTAGATCCCGACATTGTAACTGTAGGCTGGTCGGCTACTGGAAACAGGGGCTTGAACGATGTAACCAATGCAAATTCTGCTTACAGGACTTGGGGGGGGACTTCACTTGCAACTCCGATAGCCGCAGGATTAGTTGCACTAATTTACGATGCATGGATGCAGGAATATGGTGTATATCCCGATTCTCAAACAGTACGTGACTTGCTGATGTCAACTGCTGATGACCGTGGTTACGACCCATTGGTACAAGGCAGTGGCTTTGCAAATCTCAGTAGAGCAATTTCAGTGATTCAAGGTGCAAATGGTTCTGCATGGGTGACTCCTGCCTCATGGATGGCGGGTTCAAATCACGGTGTTCACCGGGAAGCCAATACCAATATTCTGTTTCCCGGACAATCTTCTTGGGCGAACTTCACGGTTAATGGGACAGGTGGAACTCCTGTCAATATTTCATGGGACGGTGCTTCTCTTGAGCCAACTGCCCATCATAGACAAGTGTGGAACTCTTCGACCACTTTAGGGTGGGATGGTTATCAGGCAGATAGACCAGATATTCTGATTCCTGTTCACATAAAGGGTGATGCTAACCTTTCGCTGTCTAACGACACTTCAATAATTCGTGCGCGGGTTACTCTTCCTGGTGCAGGATTTGATGGCAATGATGACATGTACGAAGAAAATAGGGTGTATATTGAGTTAATGCGCTGGCATGATGATGATGGCGATGGCAAATGGTGGAATGATTCTAACAACAATTCCCTAGTTGATTCTGGGGAGATGGAGGCTAATAGCGAATACTCAATGGTGACTTATCATTCATACGCGAGTGGACAAGCCGAGGTGCGTCTTGGCTTCCCAACTCAGCGTGATGGAGATGGTATCCTTCTAGGAGTCTATAGAAGAAACATGAGAACAAATGTGATGGATCCATTAGAGATAGAAATTGATTGGACTGCTTTTACTCCAACAGAGAATGCATCATGGCTTTCTCCTTGTGCCGGAAATTCTACAATCCCAGCAAATGGCACTCTTTTCGTAAACTGTCGTGTTGAAGTCCCACTGAATGCGATTCCACAGTTACGACAAGAGCAAATTAGATTCGAGTTTGAATCAAATAATTCATCTTATGATTGGGCTTTGCCTGTGATTGTTAATGTTGCATCAAATGGACCTGTAAATCTGGTTCCAAAATCAATAGATGGAAATTTGACAAATCAAACCCTGTACAGCGAAACTTGGTTACAAGGTGCTCAGAGGTGGGGTTGGCGCTCAGAATCAGGAGATTGGAAATTCCTCACCTTTGATTGGCCGTACAATCTTTCAGGCAATGGTGCAATCGTGATAGATGTTGATTGGCCAGATAATATTTACACAGATGTGGATGTAGTTTGGATGTCTGAAAATGGCCATCCATATTCATTAGAAGACCCAGTTGCTTACGGTCAATACAACTTAGTTCCTGAAGTTTCATCTGAAAACAAGGATATTGGCTCTGGTAAATATCAATGGGGTACGTCAACAGGAGGTAGCCATGAAATTTTGGTAGCGGATGCAACCCCTGGGATGAAGCAGATGATGCTTCATTCAATTCGTCATGGTGTTAACACTAATGATAACCCGCTGAATATTAGTGTTGGCTTAGTGAATGCAATCAATGGTTCGCTATCTAAGGTAGTAAGTGATTGGGCAGATGCAAACGGAGAAGAAGTCATTACAATTGGCGCAACTTTACCACTAAATGTTTCTTCGATTGAGGGTTTTGGTTGGACGCGGCCTGTTCTACTCCCATCTGAAACTGCTACACAAGATACCGCAGGAACTTGGTCATCATCTGGGTATTCGCATCAAATGGATATTCAAAATGCTGAATTACTAAAGGTAGAAATCGACTCATTGTCTCCAAGAACCGATTTGGATTTAGCACTTTATCGGGATAAAAACAATAACGGAATCATTGATTTTGGGAGTGAGCAAATACAAACTAGTGGTAATTGGAATTCTGATGAGGAGATTCTGATTGAATCCCCTACTACAGGCACTTGGTGGGCAGTTGTGCATGGTTATGATGTACCAAACGGCACGGCTTCTTTTTGGTTAAAGGAAACAGTAATTGGAGGTGATTCTCTAACTATTGGGAATATTTCAACTCTCAATTCTTCACAAATTAATTCAAGGTTTTCGAATGGCAGCTCTGCTCTTGGAGGTATGGTTCCGGTAAGTGCTTTTGATGTTAATATCAGTTATGAAATGCCAGAAATGGCCGGAAATTGGCAGGGTTTTCTCGTCGTTAATTTAGATTCAGGCGGGTCTATTCGTTTGAGTTATGACTATCAGTTAGAAGAGTTAGTTCCAATATTAGATTTCTCAACTCCGGTTAATTTGACAAGAACAAATCAATCAATTCCTCTTACTCTTGAAGCACATGATTTTGGAAGTGGGTTCAATCTCTCTTCCTTAACCTTGGATACTCAACCACCAATTGATTGGATTAATGCATCATTCACTCTTGAGGGAATTTCTGAAAGAGGGGGTGCTTCTACAGATTATGTAGATTCTTGGGTACATTGGAATACTGCAAATAATGAATCCATTGGTTCCCATTATCACGAATCAGGTGGATTCCTAACTTTGGAGGTGGATAAACCAACATCGATAGCAGATGGTACTGACCCTTCAGCACCATCTTGGGTTGAAAGCACCTCTCAAAATTCGAGTGAGAACAGATTTTTAACAACGGAGACAGATAATGGTTGGACTGCAACAAATACCGATTCCGGACCCCGATTAGATTACTCTATAGATTTCCCAACAAATGGTACCTACTATGTTTGGCTGAGAATGAATGCAGCAGATGCGAATGGTCATGCGGTTCACATTGGACTCGACGAGACAGCCATCACAAGTACTCCAACAGGTATGTACACCAACACATATGGTAGTTGGGAATGGACCAATATGGCATTGGACCAGAGTCAATCTAGTCCTGTGCAATTTGATGTGACAAATCCTGGTAGACATACAATCAATATTTGGACATCTGAGGATGGGGTCGCCATAGATCAGTTATTGATTACAGATTCTTGGAGTTTTGTTCCAAATGGTATCGAACCTTCGACACCGCCATTCGTAGACTTAGTCCTACGTTCTGCATGGTTAAACCTCACACTTCCTGAGGATAATGGGTGGAGGACTTTTTCAGCAGAAGTAATTGATGTAGCAGGCAGAGTAAATTCTTCTAATTTGATGGTTGAATTTGATGATTTGGCACCACCAATCATTATTTCTGGGTGGGATTTCTTATCAAATAATTCCCAAATGCCAATTATTGTACAAACTGATATCGGCGCGGAATTATGGTTGAATGGTTCGGTTATCGAAGTAAATGAAACTGGATTCGCTGAGATACAGTTAATTCTCCATCCGACTTATTGGGTTGCAGGAAATGGAGACCCAAACAATGCCACAACATGGCAATGGGCTGATTTGAACTACTTCACGATAACTGCTAGAGATTTAGCAGGGAATTGGAATAGCAGAGAGTTTGAAGTGGCATATGATGGGTGGGGGGCGAATAACAACGGTCCTGAAACACAAATCGTCTTGACAAGTTATTCAGGTATTTTTGATGGTGAGTTTTGGTTGGTTGAAGGACTGATACCTCCAGACCGCCTCAACGTTAAACAGACACCCTTACGAGTTAATGTTGATGCCTACTTTGATACTAAGCAAGTTTGTGCTTACTTCATTGATGAGGAGTCAGTTGAGAAGACTTCTTCCTGCCTCTCGAAAAACTCACCACCATGGGGATTGAATGATTCATCACACATGCGCGAGGGCGCGCCGCCACCTCCTTCAAACATTCACATTCCGTTCTCACTAGAGGTAAATCATTCCGGATTAACCGATGGTAGGTGGCAAATTTTTGTTGAAACATTAGATTGGTCAGGGAACTGGGGTTGGGAGAATTTTACTTTAATTTTAGACAGAGAAGCGCCAGAAATAGAATGGGTTTCACCTACTAATAATTCTACAATCTGGAATCACAATCTACCAATTATGTGGAATATTTCTGAAATATCAGATCAATCCCTTGCTTTAGATGGCATTGTAGTCAGAGATTTTTCGACAGGCGACTTAACTTTGCAAACTGATGTGATTTTAGATGAGACGGGTTGGCATCAATTATGTTTGCTCGCTTCTGATTTGACAATTGGGCCATCTGCAAATGTAGTCACAGATTGCATTGAGGTCTACCTCACGCCAGAGGCTTATGAGCCAACCTTAGTTGCAGACTGGGATGGCGGGATAGTAAATACATCCAAACAATTTGCTGATTTACACATAGGCCCAGAACAAGGCTGGTCGTTGAAAATTTGGGACGGTTCTTCTTGGGTAATTCAGAATGGCTCTGAACTTTCCAGTGGTGAACTATTGGTTGACGTCAATCTACATGAAGGTAATAATTCATTGAAATTTGAAGTTGAGGCTCTTGAGAGAATGTACGTCTTTGAATTGTCTGTCTTACTCGATAGTCGTCCCCCGCACCTAACAATTTCTTCACCCGTGAACGGTTTTGCAACCGCCTTGTGGCAGTGGAATGTTACAGGTGAATGTGAAGTAGGATTAATAGTTGAAATTCAGTTAGAATCAGGTTCAAATTATGTAACAGTGTGTAATTTAGAGGGGGATTATTTTGCAAATGTTGAGTTCTTAGATGATGAAGGACTTGAAACAATTACCGTGCAAAGTTGGGATATTGCTGATAATTTAGCGGTGGTCTCGCATTCTATTTTGATAGATAGAAATGCTCCGAGAGCGAGCCTTCAATGGTTAGAGCCAGGTTGCGAACTGAAGCCAGTTTCAACTGTATTTAATCCGGACCCAATCGCCTCTTGCCATCTTGAACTGAGAGCTGATTTCCTTGACCCAGATATTTCTTTTTGGTCAATATCGGTTGAAAAAGATAGGCAATTCATCACCTCACAAATGGGTGGGTCTTCGGAATCCAACTTTGTAATTGTGGACTTGGGTAGTGAAGGTAGCCCAGGGACATGGACTGCTGAATTAATTGTTGAGGATGCAGCAGGAAATCGCCAAACTTATTCAGTAGATGATGTATTTGTGTCACAAGAATCTGCGCTGTCGACCAAGGCTTCTACACCAGGTTCTTTTGCTAATATCGCACTGCTCATCGGAATAATAGTTGCTTTCATGTTAATTAGCAAGAGGAGGCGCTTAAACAAGGACCCTTGGATGGAGCAGATGCCAACCCCATTAGACCCCGAATTATTGCTTGATGAAGAAGAGATTGACGATGAAGAATTGGATTTAGATGAACTATCAATTCCATCAAGTCATGGTCCGGTTGGGGGTCCACCATCAAGTGAAGAAGAGATGGCTATTGCTGATGCAACTATTTTACAAAAAGTGAAAGACACCAAAAACAAGTGAACCAAAACATGAAACAATGTGAATCAAGGGGGATATTATGGCAAATCAAAGATTGTCCGCGACGCTCGTTGCCCTCTTGATGTTCACAACCATACTAACTGCTGGAATTGTTAATGCGGCAGATGGTGATAATGATGGCATCCATGATGCCATTGATGATTGTCCATTTGCTTGGGGGAACAGCAGTATAGATTTCATTGGTTGCCCTGATTCAGATGGAGATGGCAATCCAGATACAGTTTCTGCTTGGGAAGGTGATTGGGATGCTTCCACTAGACAGTTGTATGATAATTCAGGTTCCTCACGAGCAGTTGGCTGGGCATCTGATTCAATTCATCTTGTTGGAGGTGGAGGAGGTAATGTAATTCTCTACAATGCAGTGGGTTCTAAATTAGCTACACTTACAACAATTAGTGAGAATGTTCGTAGTTTGGAATTTTCTGCAAATGATTCTTATTTGGCAGTTAGTGGATATTATGACGATTCAGCAAACCATTCCTGGGTATTAGTATTGCAAATGGATTGGCTAACAAATTCAGCAACTGTAATCCAAAATCTTAGTTCGTATCATTCGGATAATGTATTTGCCGTTGAGTGGTCTAATGCCGGCGATTATCTTTACACTGCATGTGGTGATGGGCAGATTCGGAAGTTCGCTACTAATAATTGGTCAATGGTAGACAACTTTAGTCGATTAGACAGCATTTACAATATTGCAATAAGTCCTGATGATAGATTAATTGCTGGTGTACATGGTCACGAGGTCAGTGTATTTTGGACGAGTAATGGTACAGAATATTTCAACCATCGGAATCATTCAGGGACTACACTCGGAGTTGCATTTAGTCCAGATGGTAAATGGGTAGTTACTGGTTCAGATGATACTTGGGTTCACGTTTACAATATTTCTAACGGTAGTCGACACACAGGTTGGGATGCAGGGTCGAGAGACATTAATCAAATTTCATTTGACCCAACTGGAAGTTTCATGGTTCTTGCCAATGATGGATATAGCGCCTACTTATATCGAACTAGTAATTGGTCATATATCGATAATTTTGGGAGTTTTGGTTCTTCAAATCAGAACCGTGGCACTAGGGCTGTAGAGTGGTCACCTGATGGTTTGAAAATCGCATTTGGTCAAAACAGAGGTAGGACTGCAGTTTACATTTTGCCAGAAGGACATCATCAACTCAAGGGTGATGTGACTGCTCAGTTGATGCTAAATCGCTGGAAATCCAACTATTTGATTGAAGGTAAACCCCTCTCTCAAGAAAATCAAACCACCTCACAAATGACACAAAACCTATGCAATGGCGAGGACATAATTGGTTCTAATTACTCTTTCAAAGAGTCACTGGCTAGTCCATTTGCAAATTACTCAGAGTCAGGTTTACTTGATTGCACTTCTACAAACAGGGAATTACTCGAGATTCCAGTTGGTAGGATGCCAGCCTCATTCTTTGTTAAATCAGGTGGGATGGCAGAAGCTTGCCTCAAGAAAATGGGCGGATTATCAATGGGCCAATTGAGATATATTCTGTCAGGAGGTAGTGTTTCAACTATGGTTCAACCGGGATGGGCTCCCGCAATGAATTGGGCTAGTGTAGTCCCCCATGATGATGCCGATGGGATAAGGGAATGGAGTGATTTTGACTCGTCTTGCCCTCAAGAAGGGATTCATGTTTACCAGAGGTGGGATAACCGTTCAATTCCAATGATGGCAGAACGTCTTTTTACTTGTGCTGGTTGCCAATTTTCAGAGGATTTCTTCGCCAGTTCTAATTCAAGATATAGATTCAATGAAGAATCAAGAAGTGACATACTCTTCGCAGTGTCACAGAATGATGACTCTCTCGGATTTACAGAGATGAGAGTTGCAGAGAATTACTCCGGGATTTGGACGGTTCCAATTGCTGATAATTGGACTCACAGTGCCAAGGACCATATTGCAGCAGGAGGGATTGCTGTGCTTCCATCATATAGCAATAGTTCAGACGGGATTTATCCCGCTCAATCTGACTATAATTTCATTCTAAACCGCGCTCAATTAGAAGACCGAATAATGTTGATGAATTGGATGCTTGGTGATGCTGCTCAAAATGAATGGGATGCAATGGGCTTTGTGAAACTAGGTATAATGGCAAGAGTTGATGCTTGGGCAAGATTAGGCATTGATGCAACACATCTACTTCCGGATACCGACGGAGATGGTATCTGGGATGGTGATGATGAATGTCAAGGTACTTGGACAGGATGGGCAGTAGACGAAAATGGCTGTGCCACACACCAAATTGATACAGATGGTGACGGTTATTTCGACCATGAAGATGATTGTATAAATGTCAGCGGTTCATCTTTGTGGCCGGTCATCGGTTGTTTAGATGATGATGGCGATGGTTGGGCAAATTCAGCAGATATTTACCCCTCAGATTCAACTCAATGGGCTGATGGTGACGGAGATGGATTTGGTGACAATAGCTCTGGCACCAACGCTGATGATTGTCCGAATTTTGCAGGAAACTCAACAAATGATCGATTAGGATGTATTGACACTGATGGGGATGGTTGGTCTGACGAAGATGGTGATTGGGGGATTTCTGATGGCGCAGATCACTTCCCCACAGATGAAACCCAATGGATAGATAGTGATGCAGATGGATATGGTGATAATTACACCTATACCCTAGACCAAAGTGGATTGAGAATCCAAAATGGTGATGCGTTTTCTGATGATATAACTCAGTGGTCAGACCGCGATGGCGATGGATTTGGTGATAATGAAATTGGTCAAGCAAGTGATGATTGCCCCGATGCGGCTGGAACTTCAACAGTTGATAGCGTAGGTTGTCCTGATGATGATGGCGACGGGTATTCAAATTCGGCAGACATGTTTCCAAATGAGGTGACACAATGGTTCGATACAGACACCGATGGCTACGGTGATAATTGGGCAGGGGCTAGTCCTGACCAATGTGTGGAGACCCCTCTTTTTGAGGTACCTTATGTTGATAATGAAGGCTGTGGCCCCTCAGAAAGAGATTCCGATTCTGACGGTGTTATGGATGATATTGATGCTTGCCCATCAACCCCTATCGACCAGGCTGCATTTGTGAATATGAATGGTTGTTCAGAAGCGGAAAGTGATGATGATGGCGATGGTGTTTACAACACAATCGACGGGCCTGATGGAATTTACAAGGATGATGCAACACAGTCAGCAGACAGTGATGGAGATGGCTTTGGCGATAACCCCAATGGAACAGATGGTGATGCTTGTCCACAAATACATGGGACATCAACTGAAGACCGTAGAGGATGCATAGATACCGATTCGGATGGTTACAGTGATCCCGGTGGTGGTTGGGGGCTATCTGATGGGGCTGATGCATGGATAAACGAGCCAACCCAATGGTCTGATTTTGACGGTGATGGATACTATGATAATTATGACAATCCTGCTTGGACTGCCTCACGTGAATCTGATTGGCCAGGGAAATTCGTTGCTGGTGCTAGAATAGGCGATAAGTGTCCATTAAACGCCTCGGATTCTGCTTATCCAGACCCCGGTTGCCCGATTAGAGAGGGTACAATTTTGGATTATGGGAATTCAGATACATCTGATGGTGGTCTGCCAATAATGCTGATTGTAATTATTTTCTTGGTTACTTCTGGAATTATTGGTTTAGTAGTTGCAATTGTAATGAAACAGAATAAGCCGAAGAAGAAGAAAACGGCTGTGCGCTCACAACAATCAATTGAAGTAGAATCAACAATGAATGCCGAGTCTCAAGAGCCGCCAAATTGGGAAATCCAAGGTGTTGTAGGAGATGATGGGTTTGAATGGCTAGAATGGCCGGAACAAAGTGATGTATGGTGGTTCCGTGATGAGAGTGGTTATTGGGCTCAATGGGAATGATGCCAACCGCTATCAATAACTCCTCTTTCGAGGAACCATGGCAATTGGGAAGATAGCGGTTTTAGGTGCCGGCCAGATGGGGAATGGTATCACTCAGGTAGCAGCATGTGCAGGTTATGTAGTCACAATGATTGACATTCAACAGGACTTTGTCGACAAAGGAATTGCAACTATTGAGAAGTCTCTTGACAAACTAGTATCCAAAGAACGTATGTCAAGAGAAGATGCTGACGCGGCCCTTTCTCTAATCTCTGGGTCGACAGAACGCAGTTCTGCTTCAGATGCTGACCTTGTTGTGGAGGCGATTCCGGAAATTCCCGAATTGAAATTTTCTACTTTCAAAGAACTAGATGAAATCTGCAAACCCTCTACTATTCTTGCAAGTAATACCAGTAGCATTAGCATCAATGAGATTGCTGCTGCGACATCTCGCCCTGACAAAGTCATCGGAATGCATTTTATGAATCCTGTACCAATTATGAAACTAGTTGAAATCATCAATGGCTTGGAAACTGATTCTGCTGTCACGGATGCTGTCATTGATGCCAGTGAAAAAATGGGGAAAACGGCATTATGCTGTAATGATTCACCTGGATTTGTTTCGAATCGAATTCTGTGCCCTATGATTAATGAAGCAATTTTGACTTTACAAGATGGTGTTGCAGAACCGGTTGCAATTGACGGAATAATGAAACTAGGGATGAATCATCCGATTGGACCATTAGCACTTGCCGACCTTATTGGCCTCGACACGGTTTTGCACATTATGAACGTGCTTCATAGTGGTTTAGATTCAGGTGATGCGGTCAAATATGCACCGGCCCCATTGCTCGTAAATATGGTGAGTGAAGGAAAACTTGGGCGTAAAAGTGGAGAGGGTTTCTACTCCTATTAATGAGGCAACATGTTTCCCCGAGTGAACATTGTTTGCGCCATCATACTCATATTTGCTCTGACATGAGGCAATTATGATAAGAGAGCACTACGGGGTGCCCGTTGGGATAGTTGTGGCAGGCACAGAGAAGGTAGAAATTAGGACATTAAAAGTTGGGCGTTACTGTGCAGTTGATGATGGTGCGTACAAGATTCTTAAGATTTCAAAATCAAAGCCAGGAAAGCACGGGAGTGCAAAGGCTCGACTCGATTTAGAAGACCTTTTTACTGGCTCAAAGAGAAGTCATGTGGGGACAGTAACTGACAAAATCAGTGTTCCTATCATTGAGAAGGGTTCTGCAACAGTAACTCATGTTCAAGGAACAGAAGTTCACGCAATGGACGCAAAAACCTTCGAGATGATGGTTCTACCTTTGGAAGATGGATTGAACATTGAATCAGGCGGGGAAATCATGTGGATGGAAGCATTAGGTCGATTCAGAATCATTCGTGACCACTGAGGCTATCTTCTTTTCAGAGCAATTGATTTGAAGGTGGTCGGGTTCGACCACCATGAATACGGAGCGGAGGTAACGATATGTCAGTAAAACGTTCAGCATACCGCCAGCCTGCAACAGCTGAAGGTTTGAAGGCGATTGAGGATGGTACTCTTACTTGGCTCGACCAAGATATGTACAAGAATCTCAACACTGGTGTCTTAGAACAATATCTTGAGGAGAAAAATCTTGAAGAGGCCTTTGAAGTAAGTCACTGGTCACTTGGGAAAGTTCTCATTGGTATTTTGATTGGTGCGGTTTTCAGCGGGGTAACAGCATACATTGGCTTGAAAATTGGCTTAGCAGTATCCGCGGCTTGGTACATCGCTTACCTACTCGGGATGGCTCTTCGCTGGTCACCTTCAGAGGTAAATATCGCGACTAGTGCTACTACAGGAGCGACACACGCTTCCACGGGATTCATTTTCACATTCCCGGCAATATTTTTGTTAGCCTCCAGTCCAAATTATGAGGTGGGTGGGGGCCACTTGATAAGTAGTGTTGATACTTTCCAATTGGCTTTTATCGGAATAATTGCATCGATGTTTGCTGGATTCTTAGGTGTGATGTATTTTATCATATTTCGAAGAGTTTGGTTAGTAGAAGACCCGTTGCCGATGCCTGGGTTTGAAGCAACTCTTGTTCTACTGGATATTGCTTGTGATGTATCTAGTGGGGCAGCCGAACAAGCAAAGGAATCGCTCAAGACAGTCGGGATTTCAACTCTTGCTACGATGCTTTTTATGTTCATTATTGATTATCCGCTATCTTGGAAACGCCATCTTGACGGGGTTTCTGCATCGTTATTTGATGTCGTGGCACAGAAATTAACTTTTGCTGGCACAGCACTTTCATCTATTTTCAGCCATCATGCTGTACACCAACCAGCCGGAATAAAGACTGTAGAAGGTGAACATGGCACTTGGGAGGGAGTATCAAATGGCATTACTCATTATGATGCTGATAAATTCAATCCATTTGAATACACATATCTTGGAATTGAAATGTCTCCTACACTTTTCGCAATCGGTTGGTTCATGCGCTTAAGGGTGGCAATTTTAGTTAACCTTGGAACCCTAGTTGCATGGTTTTACCTTGTACCTCTTGCAGTAGGTCTTGACGTACCGGTGTACGATGCTAATCTCGGTGAATACTTCAAATTATCAGATTATGGAAATCCAGAAACTGTCCCATACACTCCATTGGTTCAGATGAAAGTATATTCTACACTGATTAGAGTGATTGCTATTGGTGCGATTCTTGGTGGTGGATTCCTTGGCTTGGCTAAGATGGCTCCAACTTTTGTCAATATCTTCGGCGACATCAAAAGCGCGTTCAAAGGAGAACAAGGTGCTGAATACATGGAAGAAAAAGGATGGTACGAATGGCCTCTTTACCATCTTCCGATTTTCATCATTATCTCTTTCTTTGCAATGACTTTCATCTTTACAATTGGTGGCTTCCCACTAATTCCAAGCCTTCTATTTGCAATCATAGTGGGCGTTGCAACCTTCTTACTTGGGGCTATTGCAGTGCGTGTGATGGGAGAAACGGGAATTGAACCTGTGAGTGGTACTTCTTTCATTGTTTTACTCGGGTTGTTGGGGTTATTCCTGAATTTAAGAGATACTTTTGGTCTGACTAAAGAGGAAGCAATCTTGTTAGGTCTTGTCGGAACCACAGTGTTTGGCTCTGCAATCTCGATGTCTGGGACTGTAGTTGGAGATTACAAAAACAGCCTTTACATTGGTAACCGCCCTTATCACATTTCAAAAGGAAATATCATGGGTGTTGTGCCTGGTGCAATCCTTGGAGCAGGTGTTGCAATTTTCCTTTCAAAGATGCTAGCAGATGGCCGCATTGATTTACTTGCTCCTCAAGCAAATGCATTCGCAACTTTCACAATTCTTTTGGCAGAGAATGAAGGCAATCTCTATGCGTTAGGATTGGGTTTCTTACTCGGCTGTTTCATTGAATGGGCTACTGGTATGGGTACTTCTTTCGGATTAGGTATGTATCTACCTACTTTGGCAACTTTCCCGATGCTAATTGGCGGTGGTTTGAGAGATTGGTGGGAAGCAAAGAGGCTTGCTCCGAAGATTGAGAAAATCCGCGAAGAAGAAGGCAACAAAGAGGCTGAAAGAACGCGGGCAATCATGTTGCTTGGCACGTTTATGCTTGCCGCAGGTATGTTGACCGGCGAAGCCTTCCTCGGCGTAGAGAGTGCTGTATTTGCCGTTGTGGATGAACTTCCAACTGGTGAATCTGTACCAATTTTAATTGATGAAACTCCTGTTTTGGACCCTGAAGGAAATCCCGTGATGGAAGAACAAGTATTGGGTGACCTTGGATGGTATCCTTATGCTAGATTCGCCTCATTTTTAGGCATGAATATATTGTTAGGTTTAGGCATCTATATGTTATTCAGGAAGGCTGGAATAATCGGTCCGAAAGATGAACTTTTGGAAGCCGAATTAGAGTGAGGTTATCACGTGGCCAAGCAGCCACCGCCTACTTTCGCTTGGTTGATATTAGCAACCTCGGTTTTAGCGGTATCAAGTGCAGGGGCAGTCTTTCAGTTGATTAGTGAAGTGAATCCGATATTGCGAGCATCTTGGCGCTTACAAGCAACCTCGCTCATTTTGTTCCCGCCATTCATCTACCAACTGATTAATCTTAGAAAAAATGACCAAAAAACGTTTTCTCGTCTAAAAGAAAGACAGGTTATCTTGGCAATTATTGGTTCGTCGATTTGTCTGTGGATACATTTTGGCAGTTGGGTCTGGTCTTTGGACCACACCTCATTGACGCATAGTCTGTTATTTGTTACGGCACATCCTCTTGTCATAGTGGCGGGTCTGTATTTCTTAGGCAAACAAATTTCTCCAAAACAAACTAGTGGGGCACTTTTAGGGTTTTTAGGTGCGGGTATTACTCTCTTGGGTGTGACAAATGAGGGGGAAGTAACTCTAATCGGGGATTTTGCAGCATTTATAGGTGCTATTGCTATTGTTGGATATTTAGTTGCAGGTAGGGTACTTCGGGAGTGGATGCCTTTGTTCATCTATGCTTTCCCTGTGACATTAATCGCCAGCGTATTACTTGGCTTGAGTTCGATTGTGATTGAGGGGACTTCAGTTTCGGGGTTAGCAGCGGTCAGTTCACTATTTGGTTGGTCAGATGTTCTTTGGTTGCCTGCCATAGCTTATCTGGCCTTTGGGCCCGGTTTAGTAGGTCATACAGGAATAAATGGGGTACTACGCTGGTTCCCACCCTTGGTTATTTCAGTTGCAGTTCTGTTTGAACCTCTGATAGGCTCACTAATTGGTTGGTACCTCGGTACAACAAATGTGCCTGGTGTTTACACTTGGATAGGCGGAATATTCTTGATATTAGGTGTGATAATGGTGACAATTGGTCAAGCATCGATCGATGAATTAGCAGATTCGACAGACGAAGGTGAATGAAATGGGTCATACAATTCTTGTAACTAATGATGATGGAATCGACGCACCTGGTATTACTGCTCTCGTGCAGGGACTTCACGATGCTGGATATGGGGTTGTGGTCTGTGCTCCTGACCGTGAAAGATCAGCATCAACGATGCATCTAACATTGCACAGAGAGATGAAATTAAGACGTCGAAAGGATTTACATAAAATCTATAGAATAAATGATGACGGCCCACGAATTGATTTGTTTGACATTTCAGGATATCCTGCTGATTGCGTTTTAACCGCACTAGCAGGAGGGCTTCCTCACAATATTCCATCTCCATCTCTTTGTATCAGCGGAATAAATCGTGGGCCGAATATGTCTGTTGATGTATTGCATTCGGGAACGATCGGAGGCGCGCGTCAAGTAGGTACTTGTGGTATGCCAGCAATAGCAACTAGTTTGGATACTTTTGAGCCAAATGATTATTCTAAACCATTACGAGCAACCCTAGAATTGGTGAAACACATCTGTAAGATTATTCCTGAAACTCCCGTAAACCTTGGGCGAAAAGATGGTAGTTCTAAGATTCCAGAAGGTGGAAGCGATGAAGAGATTTTACGAAATGCATTTATTTTAGGTGATATTTATCTGAATCTCAATGTTCCTGTTGGATGGCAGGGAGAGTTTTGTTCTACTCATTTAGGAGGCAGATGGTATCGTGGAGCGATAGAAATTGTAGGTGACAATTCTGTTGATAGAGATGAATGGAATATTCAATTAGGTGCCGCAAGCATTGAGGATGAGCCCATTGAAAATGGCGATTCAAATCGAGTACATTTGGGATTTGCAAGTGTTTCCACGCTTGGAACGTGGCCTCAAGGCCACCCCTTAGCGATTTCAGATGAATTATTGACAACAACTCATTCGGGTGAAGGATTACCTTCTTGGCTTGTTATTGGTCAATAATCGTGTCAAGTAAATGATGGACGATACCAATTGCGGTGTGTCCTTGTATCCAATTTTTCCCCAGTGAAAGTGATTTGCTTTTTTGCTCAAGGAGATTGTTTTCTTCATCTGTGAATGGTTTGTCGTCTGATAAAATGAAGCCAATTTTATTATCTATTGATTTGTTAAATTGTTCAGAAAATGGTACGCCATCTGCATCTAATTTTACTATCTGAACATCCTCTTTTTCCCATTCATTTAGAGTCACGGAGAGGTCTCCACCCGAGTGCCAAATCCCTGGTTGGTGTTCTATCCAGTTGCCCCGAGCCGGCGTAGGTTCGACCATAATTTTTCCAATCTGTCCGGCAATTGCTCTTTCGTCTGGATGAAGCCCCCAAACCTTAGCACCATCAAACCAAATTCGTCTTGGCGGCCCTTCCCCACCCATCATGTGTATTGTGATGTGTGTTTTTTCTCTGATTCCATGAGATAAGAATAATGCAGAATTAACAGCACGGACTAAAACATCCATTCTGCCGCCACTTCCGGCTAAATCGTTTAGATTCAATTTCCCATTGCTGATGGCACGATGGCCAACAATGGCGAACCTTCTCTCTTGCAAATGTTCACCTTCACATTGGCATATCGACATCGTCGATGTCGCCCATCATGTCTTTCATTTGCTTTCGAAGTCGACGGTTTCCTCTGACGCCCTTCATCATCTTACGAGAGCGCTTCCACTGTGCCAGCAAATCTCTAACGTCCCTTTCAGTAGTTCCTGAACCGAGTGCAATTCGCTTTATTCTCTCTTGTTTGAGAACTAATGGTTCGTTCTTTTCATGAGAGGTCATACTGTCCATGATAATCTTGAATTTCTCAAGATTGGTTTGCATCTCAAGTTTTTGCTTTTTTGACATGTTCCCCATCCCCATGAAGCCCATCGGCATATGTGACATGATTTTGTCAACAGTCCCAATTTTTGACATCATTTCCATTTGTTTGTACATATCATTGAGAGTGAATCTTCCCGACATTAGTCTCTCTGCAATTCTTGCCGCTTCCTCAGCATCCAAATCCTCAGGTGCAAGGTCGATTAAACCTCTAATGTCTCCCATACCGAGAAGTCTTGAAATGAATCTATCAGATTCGAATTTTTCTAGATCTGAAACTTTTTCTCCTTCTCCAATAAAGACAATGGGGGCGCCAGTAGTTGCGACTGCTGAAAGGGCGCCACCACCTCGAGCGGTACCATCTAATTTGGTTACAATAACTCCTGTTACACCCACTAGGTCATGGAATGATGCTGCGACAGGTCCTGCTGCTTGGCCGACCTGTGCGTCAATTACCAGAAAGCGTTCTGTGGCTTTTGCAACTCTATGAATTGCATCCAATTCATCTTGTAATCCCTCGTCTAATCTATCTCGCCCAGCAGTGTCAATGATTACTAAGTCAGCACCACCAACTTCTGCCAATCCGTTTTTCACGATCGTCAGTGCATCTGTTTCTTCGGGTTCACCATAAACTTCCACAGGAGAATCTGCAAGAAGTTGTTGTAATTGCGCATAAGCACCTGGCCGGTGTACATCAGCTTCAATGACTGCAATTTTCATGTTGTGTTTTTTTCGCCACCATTCTGCTAATTTTGCTGTGGTAGTGGTCTTTCCTTGTCCATAAAGTCCGACCATGAGGATAGTCTGGTTATGTGGGATAATTTCTCGAGGTGTCCCCAGCATACGAACTAATTCGGTGTAAATGATATTCAATGCGTGAGTTTGTAGCACCACTCCTGGGCGAGGTTCTTCCTCTCTCATTCGTGATTCAAGTCTCTCTGATATTTCCTTAGTTTGCCTAACATTGAAATCTGCTTCAAGTAAAGCCACCCTAATACTTTTGATCATTTCTGCAAGTTCGGCTTCATCTAACTTGCGTTTGCCCTTTAGGGCAGAAATAGCACCAAAGATTCCAGCCTTCAGTCCTTCAAGCGCCATGCATCCACCTATGCCGCCGTCACACCCATCCCGTTTGAATGCGCCGGACTACTAATTGAGGAAGCGGTGAATACATCAAGAGACATCATCTCGCCCCTACTATGGCATTAGACCTGCCTCAGTATCAGGTTCAGATTCTCATTGCTCTTGGAACACTCGGCGTTTACGTCGGTTGGAGGGGTGGGATGCAGAATATGGCTGGATTCTATGATATGCCAAATGCAACGAAGCATCTTGCATTTGGAATTGTACTTGGGGCATTTAGTGGAATCTTGATTGATGGGCTTTTTATCAGTCTCGTAGCACAAACCGGTGCAGTATTGATTGAAACACTAGGTTTGATGATATTTGTCGGGCTTGCCCAATCACTAATTTTTCATTATTTACTATCTAGAGAAAAAGTGAGGCTTTTACTCGCATCTCCTACATCTGGATGGACAATGGGGCTTGGGATGGGTGCGTTACAAGCCTCATATCTGATGATTCGGATGGCAGACCCGAATTGGATTGGCTTTGTATCCGGGTTCAACTGGCCAATGGTTTTGACTGGAGTCTGGATAACTATGACATTACCAGCAATTGAAGCAGCACTTGGCTCTTGGCAAGGTGCTGCGGTAGTTGACAAAAAGCCCCTCACTGTGATGTGGCAGTCAGGTCTTTATCGCGGATTCGTTCTCATTGCAGTACTCGTTGGAATCACTGCTCAACCAATTTTATTGCTAGTGTTGCCAGTTGTCGCGATTTATGGTTTCACCATCGCTGAGGAAAAGTGGTTACCCTCGGCATTAATCCCTTCTATTCGACAAGAGTATTATCGTACGGTTCGAAAATCTTCTGAAAGAGCACGCCTGAAGGCTGAAAGGCAGCACGGGGATATAGTAAACGAGTCTGAAGAATAAGACTGCAATCGTTCACATTTCACAGAGTTACTGGAGAATTGTTATGGGGCTTAGTGTGCCACAGAAAGTTAATGCCCCGTTGTCCATATTGCATGGCTCCTGCTAGTTTGAGGAATCCGATATGCCATGGATGCGGGAGAGTCATCAGTGGAACATCTGGAATGGGTGGACGAGTAACTCCCTCTGGCGTTCCACAGCAAAAGGGTAGTAGAGTACAGTACGGGATGAGTCCAAAGGGTAGGGCTCAGCAAGCCCGTTTGAAACGTAAGAAGAAAAAAACGGGTAAACAGTTCAAGAATCTTGTATTAGTGATTATCATAGCATTTGTTTTCTTATTTACACCCGCTCAAGAGCATGTGAATAAACAATTGAGTGTTTGGTTGGGCGATTTTTGGAAATCCATTGGGCCAGCTCATGAATACCCAGTAAACACAGAATATACTCTTCAGAGAACGGTTGAGATTGAAAATTTTGACTCTGGTGAGAGGCAATTTTTGTATCGTTTACCGATTCCAATTCAACGAACCAACCGAGGTATCGAAGATACTACATTTTCCCACAATGGAAATTTGGATATGGCGGCTAATCTGCAATTGGTGAAATCAATGAAGGTCGGTTCTAGTTTTTCTCATATAGACGTTCCAGTTGTAACTGTTGAATTTTTGGAAGAATCATCTGCTATTGCTTTGGGAGATGGTTTCTCTTCTGTTCATTGGCCTACCTTAGGGCCTAATGGTGATCGGTGTAAATACACCCGTTGTTTAATTTGGAAAGGAGATATCCCTGCAACATCAATAGCAATTCTGACGATTACATACGAGATTGAATCTTTTTCTTATGCATGGAATAGTGGGGATACTATCTCAAACCCTATTACAGGTACCTCCCAAGGAATGGATGTCTCAAATTCAGGTACGTTTAGCGATTTAACTAGGTCAGGATGGGTTGGGGCTACAACCTCTTTGATTGGAGAAGAACACCAATGGTATGATAGAAATGTAGGTGGCTCAATTGAGAATTGGGCAATTGATGGCGACCATCACCTCGTAAGGGCTGCAGCAGATAACATTCAGGCAAGTCTTCCAGTAAACCAACAATACAACACATACGCCTTTGCTCATGCGGCATTCATCTATGTTAGAGACAATGTCGTTTATGGACCGGGTTCACCATATCCACCGAGGAGTGGTCCGACTTGTTTAGCACAAGAGATTGGTGATTGTGATGAACAGGCAAATGCGTGGATGAGCATTCTAAGGGTAAAAAACATCCCTACTTGGTATGAGTTCGGCGCCTTGACATCATTAAATCATGAAATTTGGGAAGCACATGCTTGGTCAGTTGTATTAATTCCATACAGCAGTGAATGGTGTGATGAAAACGGCATAGATTTAGACAGTTGCTACTTGGAAGGATCAGTCGACGTTGTAAACAATAAGTGGTTATTGCATACACCCACTGCATTTTCCGAATTTTTAGAACCTTATAGTCCAGAAGGAACAGCACCTGATGAATTCTATAAAGTGATGTCCATAAACGCATATCAGTATGATTGGGTGGAGAATTGGGACACAATTATTGGCCCTAATCACCTTGGTGGCACTTTTAAAGTACCATATGTAACAGGAGAGTGAACAATCAAATGAGAGATGCTCGCCCGATTGATTGCCGAAGGGTGCTTCCATGAGGATAGTTATCGGGGGGGCCGGCGAAGTCGGTCGTGGGGTTGCTAAGGCTTTACGTAGTGAAGGTCGGGACGTAGTTCTGATTGACACCGATCCTGTTTCTATCAAAGAGGCTCAAGCCTTGGACGTCTTAGTCGTACAAGGCGACGCGACGCTCAGAGAGGATTTGATTGAAGCAAAGGTGCAAAATGCTGAAGTCTACATTGCCGCAACTCAACGTGATGAAATTAACATGATTTCTTGCGCACTAGCGCGAGATATTGCTCAGCAGGCTGGGAAATCAGAACTAATGACGATTGCTCGAATCCATGATGCAAGTTTGATTTCCGATGAGGAAAGTGGGGATTTGACGCGATGGAGTGGAGTTCAATACGCTGTTTGTTCTGACTTACTTGTGATTGAAGACCTAAAAGTGGGACTACAAGGTGCTTCAATGGTTGAGGTGCTTCCTCTTGGTCACGATGCTTGGATATCTGTTGGAGAGGTTCTACCATCTGCTGAGAGATTGATTGGGTCTACTATTCAGGAGGCTCGAGATAATGTTGATGGCTTGCCAAGAATATTTGGGATAAAAGAGCCTGGGAAGAAGAGCCATATTCCTAATTCAGACTCAGTTATAGTTTCTAATTCACTAGTTGCTTTCGCGACAATAGGAAAACACACTTTCAGGAGAATTCTTCTGGCAACTGGGCACCAACCTCCGGATTATCCTGACCACCCAAGAGTAATGATATTCGGTGCAACTAGATTGGGACGGCAAATAGCAAAATCGTACTTGGAGGATGGTTGCAGGGTCACTGTTATCAGTGAGAATTTAGAACAAGCCAACGAGTTGGCAGGTAGTGACTTTGCCAACACAGACTTGTTGGATTCTATTCACGGTAATCCTTTGGATGCAGGTTTGCTTCAAGAATTAGATGTTGACGAACATCACATTGCAATCTCTGCTTTATCTGATGACCACGCTAACATGGCAGTCGCGCTTCACGCAACTGAATTAGGTGTTTCAATTGTAGGGATGGTACTAGATGACAGCCAAATGGCGCAAATCGCTAGAAGAATTGGCCATTCTTTTGCAGTTAGCCGTAGAAGAGTGTCAATCAACTATATTCTACGCCATGTTCATAGTAAGATAGAAGGAAATTATCATCTTTTGTCAACTATTCCTGATATTGTTGGCATGTCTGCTATTCTTGGGCCTGGGCACAGAATGATTGGCAATAAAGTCAAGGTGCTCGAAAACAAGTTATGTCGTGTAGCATTTATTCATCGCACTTCTAAGTCATCTGGAACTGAAAGCATCCTCAGGGCTTCAAGTGACCAAATCCTAATGGAGGGTGATCGCTTGATGCTTTTCGCTAAAGTGGAAGACATTGAAAATGTTGAAAAACGACTCACAAGGAGTTGAATAAATGAGAAATGATGTTCTCGCCTACGTGGTAGGTTTGACGCTCATGTTGCTAGCAGGTCCTTTGGCGCTAATGATTTTAGTTGGTTCATTTTTGCTCGATGAGGTTGAGTTAACAATGCGCTCGTTTTTACTTCCTTTTACGATTTCCATTGGTTTAGGATATTGGCTCAAGATATGGGGTGAAAAGAGAGGTGCGAGTTCTGAGAGATTGAGAGACAGAGAAGCATTTGCTGCGGTAGCATTAGGTTGGCCAGTTATTGTGATAATCGGTGCTCTTCCATATTGGTTTGGAGGGATGTTCCATGGGCCCTTTGAACTGATTAGTGGGCAGTCAACCTTGCCTGAAGTTCTTGGTGGCTATGTGCGTGCTTTTTTTGAGTCAATGTCTGGCTTTACGACAACAGGTGCGACGGTTATTGACCCTCGAACTAGCCCTGTTTGTCAGCCTAGTGTTCCTGATTGCATCAATGCCCAAGGTCAGATCCATTTATTGTGGCGAAGTCTTAGTCAATGGCTCGGCGGCATGGGGATAATTATGCTTGGTATGTTACTATTAGCCCGCTATTTAGGTGGCGGGATGACAATGGCGAGAGCAGAACTCACAGGCCCTTCCTTGTCACGATTAAAGCCAAGGATTCAACAGACAGCGAAGATTCTTTGGGGCATCTATGCATTCTTTACAATTGTAGAAATTTGTCTACTTTATTATTTGGCTGGTATGGGATTATTTGACGCTGTTAATCACGGGTTGTCAACTCTCTCATCGGGTGGATTTAGCACCTATGATGCCGGAATTATGTCTTTCAACAGCGCTACTGTTGAAAGCATTATTATTGTATTTATGATACTTGCTGGGATTAATTTCAGTCTCTTTCATTTTGTCTATAGAGGCGACTGGAGGGCTGCAATTAAGGACCAAGAGATGCAAGTATATTTAGCGGTGTTAACACTTGCTACACTAACCGTGACAGCAAGCCTTTACTTCTTCGCAGACTGGGAATTCGGTAGTTCATTTCGCCATGCAATTTTCAATGTAGTATCAATTGGTACTTCAACAGGTTATGCCAGTTCAAACTATGCAATTTGGCCAACTTTATCGTTAATTATTTTATTGTTCTTGATGATAGTTGGTGCTTCAGCAGGGTCAACAAGTGGAGGGCTCAAAATTTTACGACTGAGAATTGCATATCTGTTGGCAAAACGCGAAATTTCTCGAATTGCATCACCTAAGAAAATACACCTAGTGCGCCTTAACGGAGAAGTTGTTGAGGATGAAAAACTTTGGACAATAGTTGGGATGCTTTCGTGGTGGGCTGTTCTTTCAATGGCGAGTATCATCGTACTAGCAATAATTGAATCATCTCTGGATTTAGAAACAGTGATTTCAGTAGCAATTGCCTCCTTAGGTAACACCGGCCCAGCCTTAGGGAGTTTCGGGCCGACGCAAACATGGGCTAGTTTACATTGGACTAGCCTACTCATTACAGCTACTTTGATGTGGTTAGGTCGTTTAGAATTACTGACAGTTATTGTCTTACTTTCCATTAGAGTCTGGAAAGAATAATCAAAAAAGCGTTTTTTGCCCTTTATCTATTGTCGGGGCTGTATCTTCATCTGTCTCTATCATTTGTTCAATTTCTTCATTATCATGATTGGCTCTGCTACTTTCATTGTATCTTTCTACAATCTCTTTAGTTGATTTGAGATTACTTCGAAGGCCATGCAGTAATGCATGTTCATCACCATCTAAATTGAGTTCTTTGCTAATTGTGAAATCTTCGACATTAGTTGCCTCACCAGATTCATGAATTGCTGCTAATGGTGGCCACAATTCTTCTCGTGCCGCTTGAATACTACAACCAGAAAGAGCAGTTAATTTCCCAATCAAGGCTTTTCGGCGCCAAGGTTCCATTCCACGCCTCAAAAATGGTGGGAATGATAGTGAAAACCTTGTGGTGGAGTCATTCACTGACGAAACACTCGCAGATAATGCTGATAATTGGCCAGACCAATACCAACTTCGATATGCATTATTACTGTACATTGTATGCAATGATTGATCTGCTATTGAGCAAGTTTGAGTTGCTCTGCTAAGGTCATCCCGACCTTTGAAAACCGAGGCATTATTCCATGAAACCCAGGCGACCAATTCTCTTGGGGTAATTTCTATGTCTCTCATCATTTCAGCAGCATCTTTTGCAGTTGTACTTTTGTAGAGTTCTTCCAAACCAGGGAACAAGTCAAGTTGCTGGTCTCGTAAACCTCGACTAAGTTGAGTTTCAACTGCATCTAAGTCAATGTGATTAAAACCATCTTCACAAATCATTTGTAAATCTCTAACTAATGCTCGAATATCACCGGGGTTTGCATTGACTAGTCTACTCAGTGCGCCCGGGTCAGAGGAAACATTTTCTGATTTTAGAATCCTTTTTGCTATTTTATGCATAGCACCAGAACTTGCTCTTCTGAATTTGATTAATTCTGCTTGTCGTAGGAATCGGTCTCTTGCTGAAGCCCAATTTGAATTACGCCTACCCCACAATCCCATCGGTTCATTACAGGTCATAATTACTGGTTGTGAGGTGTTTTTTAGCATTTTTAGTAACTCGGCTTTACCACCCGAATCTCCCTTCAAAGAAGAAATAGTACTTTCTTCACCTCTTTTTTCAGCTAATGAACCTTCAATTCTGCTCTCACTGGCCTGTCGCAAACCACCATGCAAATGGTCCACCTCATCTAGGAGAATGAGTGTTTTTCTTGAGCCACCCAAATCAAAAGAACCATCCAATCCAAATGTGAAATTTGAAGCTCCGCCACCAGCGGCTTTTCGGATTGCAGCGGCGTTTCTTGCATCACTTGCATTTAGTTCGATGACGACCCAGCCGAAGTCTTCTGCGACAGCCCTAACGATGCTAGTTTTGCCTATTCCGGGTGGTCCAACAAGTAAGAGTCCTTTTTTGTCAGGTGTGCCGTTTTTCCATGACTCTAGCCACATTGTTATCCTCTTTCTGGCTGCTTCATTACCTTCTAATTGAGATGCTGTCTGAGGTCGATAGCGTTCAGTCCAGTCGGACGGAATAGTCTGCGCTTCGGCCATCAACACCCTCACGGAGGCGAGGGGTTTTGAATGTTCATCAATCTATGACCGTTGAAATGATGAATAGGTGGGGGGAATAAGATTCAGAAAACCGATGCAAGCGATCCACTTTGTAAATGATGAATCAAATCATCTGTAGATATTCGAATTTGAGATTGGTCATCTCGTCTACGAACTGTAACAGTCCCATCTGCCATTGATTCATAGTCAACAGTGATAGCCCACGGAACTCCAATTTCATCTGCTCTTGCATACCTTCTACCAATTGACCTCGTGCCGTCATAATATACGCCGATTCCATTTATTGCAAGAAGTTTGCATTGCAATTCTTTGGCAATTTTTCCCATTCCATCTTTCTCGAAAAGCGGTAGCACAACAACTTCGTAAGGCGCGACAGATTCTGAAAGGTGCAGGATAAGATATTCTTCGCCCTCTTTACTAGTCATCTCATAACCATGGTCAAGCAGGTGCCATATAATTCGGTCAAGGCCAAACGCAGGTTCAACCACATGGGGTAAGTACCACTCTCCACGTATGGTTTCTTGAATCCTGACTACCTCAACCATAGAATCATCAATAGAGACAACATTTCCATCATTTAAGTCAAGGTCAAAGGGGAAAGCTGTGGGTATTGTTTCCAACTCTGACAGAGCCTGTGACACTTGACCCGCTTGTTGCCTAAAAGCAGGGCCTACAACTGAACCTATTGCTGACACAACTTCCTTGTCAACTTCGATTGGTTCATCGAAATCACGCCATGCTCTCAATTCTTTGGTGCCAGTTGCTTCTTCATGTGCTCCCAAATCGTAGCAACCACGGTGAGCGATTCCAACACATTCAATCCAACCATAAGAGCCGTGCATTTCTAAGTCCCAACAATCAGATGCATAATGGGCCATTTCATCAGATTCATGTTGCCTAAACCTGATTCTTGAAGGGTCGGCTCCGATTTTAATTAGGAAATCAAATGTTTCAGCCATGAACATTGCAACAGTTGGATGGCGAACAATATTTTTTGTAAGTGCGGTGCCAATATCTATGTTGATTGGTTTTTGCTCACCATCTATAGGGTCTGGAATCAATTGAAAATCAATTTCATTCCATTTTGAAAAGTCATGAGACGCGTCTGCATTTGGGTCGATGAAGTATTCCAGCTCCGCCATGTTGAATTCTCTTTGACGAATCATTCCTTGTCGCGGACTTATTTCATTCCTGTATCCTTTGCCAATTTGGATAGCCCCGTAGGGGAGACGATTCCTGAAGTGGCGTTGGATCATGGGGAAGGTTAGGAACATTCCTTGAGCAGTTTCAGGCCGCATATACGCCTGCCTTCCCCCTCTTGTCGCCCCTATTTTTGTGCCGAACATTAGATTCATTGGGCGTGATTCTGCCCAATCTGATTTGTTGCAAGAAGGGCAGGAAATTCCATTTTCTGCTAAGATTGTATCTAATTGTGTGCCAGAAAGAGAATCAGGATTTTGCTGATACTCTTCAACTAAATGGTCGCTACGGAAAATCGCACTGCAAGAATTACATTCTGATGCGTGGTCGTTAAAGGCAGAAACATGCCCACTTGCTTGTAATACCGTTTCTGGTGTTATTGTGGGGCTATCAATTTCAACGATATTTCCTTTTGACAACCAATGTTCCCGCCACTGTTGCTGTACTTTTCTCAATAACCTGCCACCAACCGGTCCATAGTCAAACAAACCCGCGATTCCACCATGGATTGAAAAAGCCGGGAAGATAATTCCCCTTCTTTTCAACATCGACATCAAGGAGTTGACTCGCTCGCTGTCACTTGTCACGCCTTCACCTAAGGGTTGGTCGGATAGAGAAGGGTTCTCAATGCTTCGCTATGAATAGTCTCAAAAATGCTAACTCTTTACGTTCTTACATGGGGCAGGCAATGGTTGAAATTGCCGATGAAGATTGCACCGGATGTGACTTATGCATTACTCACTGCCCCTTTGAAGCACTAATGCCTCTTGCTGAATGCCCTCCCGAGCGTCGAAAGAGACCAGTTATAGTTCTCAATGAGAATTGCGTAGGGTGTCTAAGTTGCATAGGCTCTTGTCCAACAAATGCTCTGCGTGAAGTTCACGTACCGATTATTGCGGAATCTTCTCCTTTAATCGTTCAAGAAATCCCTTCCCCTAAGGTAGAATTGTTCAACCGTTGGGGGAAGAATGGTTCAAAATGGGCTTGAACTTGGTTATCTGTGGGTATAATTTCTCTATATTCTCTTGTAAATCCGAATCGTTGATATAATGGTTCGTTGCGCTCTCACCATAAGAATAGGAAGGGGAATATATGGCTGAGATAGTATACTTAGATTCGTACGAAGAATCTGAGGTTATATTTAGTCAGTTATCACAACCAGTTAGGGATTGGTTTAAAGACAAATTTCCAGATTTCACAGACCCACAGAAAATGGCAATTCCTTCAATTACAGCGGGAGACAATTTGTTACTATGCAGTCCAACAGGAAGCGGGAAAACACTTACAGCTTTTCTAGGGATTATTGATAAATTAATTCGAAAATCACTAGATGGGGAACTTGAAAAGAAAGTATATTGTGTATATATTTCTCCGATTAAAGCCTTAGCTAATGACATTCAGAAGAACTTAATTGAACCCTTAACTGAAATTAAATCAAGATTTTTACCAGGTCGGGCAAAAGACATCAAAGTAGGATTAAGAACTGGTGATACAAGTCAATCAGAACGTCAAAAAATGTTACGAAATCCTCCTCACATACTAATTACAACTCCTGAAAGCCTAGGTCTTGCTTTGGCTTCCTCCAAATTTCGTCCATTGATGGCGGATTTGAGTTGGATTATTTTAGATGAGTTGCACAGTTTAGTTCCCTCAAAAAGGGGAACTTTGTTATCATTGACGATGGCACTCTTAGATTCTGTAATTACAACACGTGTACAAAGAATTGGGATATCTGCCACCATGGAACCATTAGATGAAGTTGCAAAGTTTCTAGTTCCAGTTGGGGATGATACAGATAAAGTCAAGATTGCCAAAATTAGTGGTGCAAGAGAACTAGATTTAGATATCATTCTCCCTCATGTAAGATTTGGAGACCCAACTTTTGACCACAAACAAATCCTAGATGCTAATGTTGACCGAATTTTAGACCTCGTAGAAGCCCATACGACTACTATCGTCTTTGTAAATACAAGGAAAATGACTGAAGAAATTGTCCAGAAACTTCGCCGTCTTGCTGGCTGGGATGAAGAGGGCATAGAAGCGCATCACGGTTCTATGAACAAACAAATTCGCAAGGACGTTGAACAACGATTGAAAATGGGCGAATTACGATGTTGTGTTTCTTCTTCGTCATTAGAATTGGGTATTGATATTGGAACTGTGGATTGTGTAATCCAACTTGGTTCTCCGGGAAGCATTGCAACCGCGTTACAAAGAATTGGTAGGGCTAGTCACCACGTTGGAGGGATTCCTCGTGCCCGCTTCTTACCTACTGGTCCACACGACCTAGTTGAGTTAGTTGCTCTACAAGGAGCAATTATGAGTGGTGAAATGGATTTGTTAAGATTCCCCGAAAACGCATTGGATGTGCTCGCACAATTCATGGTTGGACTAACGATTGTCGGGGAGCAAGATATTGACGAAGTCTTTGAATTAGTTACCACTGCCTGGCCATATCGCGCTCTTCCTTATGACGATTATATCGAAGTAATTGACATGTTAGAGGATGAAAAGAGATTGTGGGTTGACTGGGAGGAAAATACCATCGGTAAGCGAGGTTATTCACAGATGATTTATTACACAAATCTCGGTACAATTTCACCCGATAATAACTATTTAGTTCTGAACACAGATGGTTCAATGATTGGTCAGTTATCGTCTTCATTCGTTTCCAGTGTTAGGCCTGGTGATGTGATTCTTCTTGGAGGTACAACATACAGAATTCAATCAATTCAAGGTTCCAGGGTGAATGTGACACCCGTTACAGGTTTCCGTCCTACTGTGCCATCTTGGTCTGGAGAAGCCCTTTCAAGAAGTCCTGAACTTTCTTTGGCGGTTTTGAAACTACAAAAGGCTACTATGTTAGCACTTAGGAGACAGAGAGATCCACGCCGCCTTTTGATGGAAGGTTTTGGTCTTTCTAGGCAAATATCAGAGTCGGTAGCTCGTTTCATGGAGCAACATGTGGCAGAGTCATTCGAAGTTCCTGGTCCAAATCGAATAATGATGGAACAGATTGTTGGCGGAGTTACAACTTACATGGTAACGACATGTAGAGGCCGAGCATTCAATATGACTCTTGGATATTTCTTTGCTGGTGTTGCTTCTGCACATGAAATCCAAGTACACGAGATTTCATTCGATGAAAATGGATTTCTAATTAAAATGTCTGACGATATTGACCCCGCTGCCTTCCCGGCAGTTTTTGAAGCAAATGACCATCGTAAGGTGATTGAAAGATATTTGCTGGACACTCAATTGTTTGCAAAGCGATTTCGCGAAGTCGCTGGACGAAGTTTGATTATACCTCGACGCATTGGTGCTGAAGAGGTTTCACCACAACAATTCCAACAAAAAGCCGATGCTTTACTGAAGAATCACAGGGCATCAGAAGGCTCACTGTTAATGAAAGAGGTATTCAATGAAATATTCCACGCTGACCTTGATATGAAAGGATTAAACCAATTCGTTAGTGATGTAGTTCAAGGCAGTTCTAGGATTTTACACACTAGAGTAAAGGTTCCTTCCCCGATTGGAATGAACCTCTACATGTCAGCGTTTGAAGATTTACTTTCTATGAGAACGAGAGCATATCTGATCAAAGATATCGACCCAGAAATTCTTAGGCGTTTACTTGGGCAAAGAGCCCTTGCAACACAATTAGATGAAGAACAAGTCAATACTTACTACAATGACAAAGTTTCAATTCCTAAAGATGCAGAGGGACTTCTAGACCTAATGGAAATGGGAGGTGGATTAGATAAGAACCATGGAAATCCACTATACCGAGATAAATTAGATGGAATTGATACAGAAGAAATCCGATCTTGGATTCGTCAACTTATTGAAAAAGAAGAAATCGTTAGGGTTTCTAATACTGGACACGATATAATTGACAATAAATGGTTCTCAAAAAGAATGGGCGATATTCATGGTACATTAGGAGTGTTGTCATCTCATAATGCCGAACAATTTGATGACCTACGTCAATTTTATCTGGGGGGTATGACCTATGATACTAGCACAAAATACAAAGACACAGAAGCAATTGAGTGGGAGTCTACTCCTTTATCCGACCCTCACGAATGTCTTCGAGTGAAATTAGTTGACTTATTGGGAAGTGAAGGCCCACAGACATTAGACGTACTTGTGGAACGATTACCATTCCCTAAGGAAATGATTGAGAATATACTTCACGAATTAGAAGTACGCAATATTGTCACTATCGGTTTCTATAGACAAACAGAAGAAGGGGAATTTATCCTACGTGTCGATGAACATTATCTTACAGGTGGTGAGGAAGAAGTAATTGCTTATCGTAACCTACAAAATTTATTGTTAACAAAATCCTTCAAATTACATGATGACCCACTGGGGGCTCTCTCATCGCATGTAATGATTCAAAAGATGCATGAATTGTTGGACAGAGTGAAGGATTTCCGTTTCGCTGATTGGAAAGACATGAAGCATGATTCAGATGTCCTGATGGGTCGTTTGTTGCATAATCGCATTGGATATACCAAGAAAGACCAGATGGGTCTCTTACTGGGTTTGAGGCCCGAACCATGGATTGGTGACATGGAAGCGAAATTGATGACCAAAGTTCCGGCTGGTGAGAACGTAACTAGGCAACAAATTTTAGTTGATATTCCTCGTGATGACGAGTCAAAACACTTGATGAATCGAGCAAAGTATGCTCTAAACAATATGGAACGTCAATTACTCTATGTTAAACAATATGAAGAACTACCGGAGAGAAAAAGGAGTCTCTCTTTATTCCACAGAGTACATGAGGTGTACCACCCATTACCATTTGATGATGCATTGGTTGAATTAATTAACAGAATAGGACCTGTCAAACGATATACCTTGGGTTGGTATATCAGTAGAGCAGGAGATGAACTTGAAGATACCTTGAAGTTACTAATGGAGCAAGGTAGAATCACTAAAGTTTCAGCGCTTCAACCTGGGTTAACCGATTTCTATTGTATCCCCTCTGATGTCGCCAAAGTCAAAAAACGAATACGTGAAGATAGGCAAATGCGAATATTAACTCAATCAGATCCATTCTGTTCAAGGTTTATCCAAGAAGTAAGATATGTCCTAAAACAAGGTTGGTATTATCCCGTATTCAAAGGAGTAGATCCTGTTGGAAGAATATTGATGTACAAGGTAAATGATTACCTTGAAATAAAGGATATTCACATTCCACATGCATACTTGGATGAATTTGTTGAACAATTTGAGCGCTTACTAGAAAATTACCGCGACACACTTGTTGAAATTTCAGTGCTAACTAATTTCAATGGTGAAAATATTTCCGAGGCTCGGAAAGAAACTATAGATGCATTCACGAGAATTGGTTTCGAAGCGATTGGAGATGGAACAAGAATGATTCGGGGCGGGGTCATGGACCCGAGACCTGTCAAAGAATCGGTTAGGGTTTTGTTATACAACCATAATATGCATCAGGACACTAGAAGTGAAAATGAAACTATTGCGGTAAAAGATTTGATGGAAATAAGAGATGACTTTGCCCTGCGTGGCCGAAGTGAAGCCTACCGAGTCAACTTATCTTCGATGGCAAGTGCTAACCAATTGCATCAGGGTACCAATCTGACTGGACATAGAGTGTATGCTCCATATGCCCATTTCCAAAAATTACTAACAATCCGTAATTTACCACCTGATGAAGAATTATTGGATGTTTTAGAATTCTTCACTGATAATTCTGACCCTCAATTATTCATGGATAGGCATGCCTTACGCCGTTCAGAATTCCGTAAACTCGCTCAACCACTAATACGCTCAGGTCACTTAGTTCAAGACTATAGGGGGGGTTTCCGTACAGTACATCCAACTATTATCACAGACCACTGGCAATTTAAGCAAGATTACCTTATTGAATTGGTAAAAGATATTCCAGTTATTACGATGAAACAGTGCGAAAAAATGGCTGGGAAGCCATACAAACCAGAAGAAATTATGACAGTTCTCCAATACCTTGTTGATGAAGGTGAACTCATCAAGGGTTTCTTATTAGAAGATTTGAATCAGGTATGTTGGGGGAGGAAGGAGATGCTCGAGAGTTCAACAGGGGTGCCCATGATGAGGGATTTCGTTTTACCCCCCTCTGATCCTCTAGCACCATATTTTGCTTCATTATTGCGAGAACGATTTGGATTTGGTTCTGCTTACTTAGTATTCCATAATGAAGAGCCGATAGCTGCATTCAAGGCAAATACAAGAGAGAATATCATCGATGTCAAGGACATCGTTGCAGACCCGAAATTGGAAAAACAGGCTTTGAGAGTAATGAAAGAATTTGCTTGGGAACATAATATGCCGCTTCGCGGTAAAGTTCTAGAAAAACTCAAGAAACGTTAGACCGCTTTTTTGGCAATAAAGGATCCATCAATCTCAGAATATTATTGTGGAGTTCTGGAAGAATTTCAAATAAGACAATAGCGATTAAAAACATAGCAAATAGACTACCAACTTTTGCGGCGTAAGAATGTGCAAAATCAAACATCCCGATACCTAACCATTGCCAGTCACGGTAGGTCATATCGAGATAAATTATTCCAGCGTTTCGAAACACATTGAGAATATGAATGAGTGGTAGCGTGATTAATAGGCCACGTGCTCTCAATTTCCACGGTGAGTTCTTGAGAGCAATCAAAGCCCCAACGAAGACAATCATAGATTGGAGGGCACTACAAGCAAGTATTATTGATACGCCTGTTGGTGAACCATCTGCATATGTTATTGGTACGAAGAATCCACCCTCTCCAAGAGGTTCAAGGTAAAGCCATGGATTACCAGTAAATTCAGAAAAAGGTGTAGTAGAACCATCAAAGTATTCTACTTGAGCGGGACCAACCTGCAAATCTGCGATTCCTGATATTTTCAAGAAGAATACGGCCTGAACAGCCGTGAACCAAACTAATGCAACTGAGAGATAAGGTATCCAAGAAATGGTTAAGTATGGAAGGGCAGACCAGAAAACTGCACCTTTTAACCAATGTAAAGCAGGCTTTTCCTTACCACGTTTCTGTGTGTTGAATTCCCAGAACCCTGCAGCGATACCGATCGGCAAAGTTGCAGCAGACATTAGAATTAATACCGGGTCAGCTAATTCAATATAATGAGGTGTATCAAGGAAAAAATATGTACAAATAGATATCCAGCCAATTGAAGAAATTAAAGCCTTGTTATCCATTTTGCTATGGAACGAATATCCCAAGGTAGCAAGGCCTAACAATGCAAATACAAGCCTCAATTCTTCTATACTCATTTTTCCTTCCCTCCCGTGTTTAATCGTAGTTTAAGTCAACTATTTGTATTGTCGCGGTTCAACAAGTCGTAAATAGGCTGTCCGTCAGCGATTGCTCAGTGGTGACATGGAGAACTACGACTTCTCAGTATTTTTAGAGGCGTATAAAGGCGATTTAATAGGTGCGATTAACGCCCTCAATCAAGAGGAATTGAACCAATTTACCAACGAAATTCTTTCAGTGATGGACAATGGCGGCACCATCCATTTCATCGGGAATGGTGGTTCTGCAGCGACCCCCTCCCATTCTGCTGGAGATTGGAGTAAAGAATTGGGTGTCAAGACCATTTGCCATACAGATAATACCGCTTCATTAACGGCTTGGGCAAATGACACCGGTTATGGAAATATCTTTGCCGGCGCTCTTGGAACTTGGGCGAAAGCCGGAGATTTAGTAGTCGGATACAGTGGTTCTGGAAACTCAGAGAATGTTTTGAATGGTATGGTCAAGGCCAAAGAGATTGGGTGTAGAACAGCCGCAATCACTGGAAATTACAAAAATGGCGCCGGCGGAAAATTAGCGCTGATGGCGGATATAGCCATTATTTGTGAAACTACATCAATGGAGAGAATTGAAGATTTACAACTGATTATTAATCACATGGTAAAAGAAGCCGTAAAATTAGAAAGAAATCTTCCTAGTCATTCGTGAGGCGAATTTTCATGTTACCATCACGTCACTTGTTGGGGTTAACTGACTTAGTCCAATTCCCTCCTTTACCTAACAACCAAACATGGGGTGGTGAAATTGCCTACCTAGACCGCGACGGAGTACTAAATGTCGGTAGCGAGGATTACATCAATTCAGTTGACGAATTAGAGGTGTTATCCGGTGCTGCTTCTGCTGTCGCAAGAATAAGAAATGCCGGTTTTAGAGTATGCATCGTAACAAATCAATCACCAATTGGTAGGGGTTTGTGGGGTCACGACAGGCTTGCTGAAGTGAATTCAGAACTTCAAAGAATTTTGCTTGAGGAAAATGAAGATGCACATCTTGATGTCATTCTATACAGCCCCTATGTGCCGTGGAGTAATGCTTGGGCTCGAAAGGGCAATCCAGGGATGTTAGAAGTGGGTAGGCAAATTATTGACGCCACCGAAATGGGTCAAAATCTCTCAGAATTCGACTATGGGAAGGGATATTCTCCAAGAGATGAGGGTAACTCCTTCATGGTAGGTGACCGTATGGCTGATATGAAGGCTGGGTTAAATCACGGTGTGAGGATATTTCGCTGTGATCAAAATATTGGTGTTGATGATGTAATAGAGCGGGTCTTAAATTTCCGAGACTCTGGCGACACGCTCTGAAACGACGTCCTCAAGTGCTACCGCCACGCGCCAACCACTAATGGCTTGGATTGGTCTTGATGATACCGACTCGGTTGATGGTGGGTGCACCACATGGGATTTCCACCTGTTATTAACTCAATTAGAAGAATGTGGTTTCACAATAGTCGGCCATCCTAATTTAGTCAGGCTGTGGCCGTTCGCACCCGAGAGAACACGAGGTAATGCAGCGCTTTCGGCTGAAATTGATGCGTCATCAAGTGTGATTTCCGAGGTTTTAGACAATTGGTTCAATGAGCAATATAATTCCTTTAAATTACCTAAAAATGGAGTTAGTTCAGATACTGCTAGCCCAGTCTTGGTTTGTACAGAAACTAGATTTCCAGAAGATTGGTATTGGAATGCAGTCAGAGGTTATGTCGAACCGACGAAGAGACTGAATGAAGTATCCTCTTTCCCTGCTGCTAAGTATTGGTCAATAGAAGATGATTCAGATTCAACAAATTTGACAAGAGGATTAGTTGGTGCTTCAAGCGCAATTGCTTGGAGAGGTGAAAATGATTGGACTTGGGAAGCAACTGCTTGGAGGATGACTGACAACATTGGCAAAAAGCGCCAAGTTCCCAGTAATTTGGTAGGGGAAATGTCTGAAAAATTCCCGAAAACTATTCTAAATCGCGACCCAAACGCTGGTGATTCACTAATTGCGCCCAGGACTCCGTGCCCCGTTCTATATGGGATTAGGTCAGAGGAAAACTCAGTTGCTGAGAAAGCACATAATTGGTTACAATCTAAAGAAGATGTGGAACAGGCATTTGCCATGAGAGTTCATCGAAGTAACCAAGCAACGGATGATCACATTCAGAAAACCGACTCTGGGGTGATTATTTCAAAAGTTAGGGAAGTAAAAGGGGGGCATGCATCCCTTGGCGTGTTTGATGGAGAGAAAAAATACACTTTAGTCGCCTTCAAACAAGGAGGGGAAGTGAATCGCTTACTCAAATCTCTTGTAGTGGGGGATTTAGTAAAATGGATGGCTCTTCGTTCCCCTAATGGTGAATTTCATTTGGAATCTCTAGTGTGTTCAGATGGAGTCCCTCGTCACCTAATACGACCAAATTGCCAATGTGGTGGGAAATTATGCCGACAAGGATTTGGGCAGCCATTACGTTGTGAGCAATGTGGTGATACTGAGCAATCACTATGGCTACACACAGAATTTAATTCAAGTAACCAGTGGGTCGAACCGCCTACTTCTAACCGCCGCCATTTGGCTAAACCTCTGAACCGACAAGCGAAGGGGTAATTGAGGAGAGGTCGTCTCGGCACCTCATGGTAGATTCAGTCTCAATAGCATATGTTCTGTTGTTTATGGCTTCAGGAGCCTTAGCATACCTTATTATCAAGATGATTAAGCGTAATCAACAATCGATAATTGCTGACAATGCACCTGTGATTGCAGGTGCAGATGAATTAGGTGGCAAAGCAAAAGATCCCGACCAATTCAATGAACCAGACGATGAAGCGCTTGATGAAATGGGTGAGTTGTTGGCATCTGCTGCAGAAGCTCAAGGAATTGAGTATGAAGGGGATTAATACTCAACTAAATCCTTCATCGTTTATTTGCAGTTGAAAAGTCTCATCTTCTGCAAGTAGAGTCCTTTTTTGTAATCCGCCTTCTGTGATTGTTAGCCGCCAATTGGAAGGAGAAAGATGTTCAAGCAAATTTTTTCCTCGGGTTTTCCATTGTTCTTTACCGCTGGCGTCACCATAAAGTGCAGAAGTAATTAGCAACTTACATCCTGTCGATTCAAGAATTTTGCAAATTTTTTCAATCGCTGAAATCGTTAACCTATCTGGTTGACCTGTTCTTGGAGTCCAATCATCAATCACAAATAATTGCGGGGTTAATCTTTCGGCCAATTTCCCAGCAGTCAAGACTCCACCTGCTATTACTTCACCGCATTCCATCATGTGGAATTTTGCTAATAAAGCAACATCTACGTTATTGAGAATCTGACTAAATCTCTGGGGGTCTGGGGTCTTTTCACAAACCCATACCACCCTCCCACCGTCGATTAAGATATCACGGGAGTATTGTAATGCTAACGAAGTTCCACCACATCCCTCACCTACTGCCAAGTGTGTAATTGGGGGTAATTCAGGGAGGGCCACGGTGATTGGTTTGTTTGGAGGTTTTTGAACACTTAGTTTGAAAACCATACATTCATTGGTAATTGCTATGACCGTTCACTATGTGGGGTGCCTATGGGCAGTAATCGGGATGGGGAGAGAATCCCTCGTCGTTCACTCCCAGCATTTGAGGAAATTGATGGTGGTTTGCGAGGTGCATTACGCACTCATGGCTTGATTGGTACTGCTTTGTTAGACAAGAATCAGTATGGGCCTCAAGCAATGATTCTCCTGCTCGTAATAACTGCAACGTGCACAGGATTAGTGCTCGGTGGATTGATGCTAATCACTTGATAGCGGCTCGTGCCAGTGCTACTGCCTCATCGACTAATTCTGCTGAAACGCCTAGATGGCTATTCGGGTCAAACAAAGCGTGAAGTTCATCTCCATCAAATGCTGCAGCAATAGTTGGTGTCATCGCACAAATATCCTCTAAGTGAACGCCTTTCTGGAGTGATTCCATTGAGGCAGAGCGGAGCACTTCATGTGCTTCATCTCTTGGTATTCCATTCTCAACAAGAGCAATCATAACTTTTTCAGCCATGACTAACCCATTTTGTGAATTGATATTTCGTAACATGTTATCCTTGTCAACTACTAGTTTACCCAATACACGATCACATTTTGATAATACATCATCCAAAAGAACCACTGAGTGGGAAAGTGTGAACCTCTCGGCGCTCGAATTGGCTAAATCACGTTCATGCCAAAGCAGGGCATTTTCCCAGGTTGGCAACATCATTGCTCTGACCACACGAGCCAATCCGCAGGCGTTTTCAGCAGTAATTGGATTTCGTTTGTGTGCCATTGTTGAGGAACCAACTTGCTTTTCAACATCAAAATATTCGCCAACTTCTGCGATTTCAGTTCGTTGGAGATTTCTAATTTCCTGTAAGACCTTTTCAACACTGGTTGCCACATTAGCCATCCAAGAAACCCACTCAATATATCGGTCTCTGCCGACAACTTGGGTTGTAACAAGAGGAGTACCTAGCCCTAAGTGTGTCATGATATGTTCTTGTAATTCTCTCGCGTGTTCACCTTGAGCGGCTCCGGTACCGACTGCGCCAAGGAATTTCCCAACACATACTCTTGGACTCAGTTCTTGGAGTCTGATAAGGTGGCGTCTAAATTCATCCAACCAAACTGCAACCTTCAATCCGAAAGTGATTGGAACGGCGGCTTGGCCGTGAGTACGTCCAAGGCAAACAGTGTCTCTCTCTCTTTCTGCCAAATCGGCAATTGTTGAAATTAGTGTGGAAATAATTTCGGTTTGTTGGTCAATTGAATCTCTGATTTGTAAGGCAACAGCAGTATCTACAATATCGTTAGAAGTGGCACCAAGGTGAATACACCAACCAGCATCTCCAGCTTTCTCTGCCATTGCTTTGGTGAGAGCCATTATGTCGTGTTTTGTTTCAGCCTCAATTTCTTCTACTCTTTCTTTGGTTACAATGTCAGGGTTAGAGATGGCTGCAACTGCATCATAGTCTGATTGTGATACTTTACCGAGTTCTTTGTGCGCCCAAATTAACGCTCGTTCGACTTCAAGTTGTCGAGAGTGCCGACCAAGGTCAGACCAGATATCTTTGACAGGGTCGCGGCCATACCGATAATCGAGTGGACAGAGTGGCATTCAGGTATCCTCATGCCGGCCGAGAGGGGACTTTGGTTTGAGGATAACGCCAACATTACTCAGCAAAACTAACCTCTTGAATCAATAAATGACCTCGAAGTCCTGACCAAACTCTCTCCCCCTTAATGTTGATTTTTTTATTCATCCAGGGGCTGTTTAGAACCGTGGTTTCAAACTCACCACCCTCCCCATCAACTGAAAAACGGTGTTGTTGAGCAAGTAATTCTAATTCCTTCAAACTCTTACTATCAAGTGTTTTTCCGACCCAATTCTGGTCTAAACCCTCACAAGAAACCGAACTAAATATTAGTTCAAATCCATGATTCACGAGGTCTCGCATATGATTTTGTGCATCATGATGCCAAAGTGGGCAAAATGACTTGACGCCCAGTCGTTGTGCCATTTGTTCAATCCTAGTTTTTTGGTAATCACTCCGTAATGCACCCGTGACAATTGCATCTATGGTTTCATTTGGCACAAGTTTGGCAATTGGGTGTGTAATATTCAACGTGTAAGGGAAAAATTCTGACAGTTCTTGGCTCGTCAAATTTCCCTCAGAGTTTTGGGAATTCTTCCCTTCTATTATTGGTTTTAAAACAGACTCAAGTTCAGCAATTTCAGTATTCTCATCTCCGCTCACATTAACTTGTAACCATGGAATATTTCCTGAACTAGCCTGCAAGCCTGCGATTGAAGTTGCAGGCACTTGGAACATCATTGAATCTTCTCCCGTAATGTTGATGGTGACGATGCCAGCAACATCCCATCCTTTCATCAAAGCCCACCAAACAGAGTAACACGAATCTTTACCTCCCGAAGACAGCACAATGACTCGCATGAGTAGCGCAGGATGTAGTGGGTGAAAAAGAAGTGGGCGAGTCTTCAGATTGGGGTTATCGGTTCTCAAGGTTCATAAGAGTCCGTCCGACAGCCGGGCTTAGGTGAGCAGATGCAACCAAGCGGAAGAGGATACGACCATGGAATCACAACATTCAGTCCTGATGGCAGATTGTTTCAAGTTGAATATGCAAGAGAATCTGTAAAAAGAGGTACTACAACAGTTGGATTGAAGTATCGCGGTGGAGTATTATTGATTGTTGACAAGCGAATAGCTAGCCGATTAATTATTCCAGAATCTATTGATAAAGTCTACAAAATTGATGATCACATTGGATTTGCTACATCAGGCCTTGTAGCCGATGCACGACAACTTGTTGCAAGGGCTCGTGCAGAATGTCAAATTAACAGAATTACCTACAGCGACAAAGTTCCAGTGGATATTTTGACAAAGAAAATCTGTAATTTCAAACAATCATTTACTCAATATGGTGGAACAAGGCCATTTGGAACAGCACTTCTGATTGCTGGAGTAGATGAAAACGGAATACACCTCTACGAGACTGACCCAAGTGGTGCATACCAATCCTATCAGGCTGGTGCAGTAGGTAGAGGGCGGAATGCAGTTGTTGATTTCTTTGAGAGTAAATGGAAGAAGAACATGACTCAAAATGCTGCTGTTAAACTTGGATTAGAAGCACTTCGCTCATCTTTAGACGATGGGGATTTGAACAAGAATGCTGTACAGATAGCAGTACTTGATAAAAGTGGATTCAGATTGATGGACCAAGAAGAAACCATTGGTCATATCGACAAGTTACCAGCAAATGATGAATGATTACTGCGAAGATGCTATGCGCATCCTCCCTTCTCGCTCATCTTGGAGATACCATCATGGTCAGTATGGATGACGCTGTTATCGCCCGTTTTGAGAAAGGTGGAAAGAGGTATGAGGTGTTGGTTGACCCTGATTTGGTTCACCAGTGGAAAGATGACCAGAGCAGTGTAGAACTAGATGATTTGCTTGCCACTGACGAGGTTTGGCATGATGTCAAGAATGGAGAGAGGCCGACTGCTGAGAAATTAGAGGGAGTATTCGGTACTACAGAATTAGCCACATGTGTAGAGAAGATACTCTTGGAAGGAAGTATTCAACTCACTACTGAACAACGGAAAAAAATGATAGAGGAAAAAACAAGACAGGTCATTGCAGATATTTGTATGCTCGGAATAGACCCTCAAACTAAACTTCCACACCCACCCCAAAGAGTTGAAAACGCTCTTATTGAGGCTAGATTCAAGGCGGACCCCTTCAAATCTGTAGAAAAACAAGTCAAAGATGCTGTCGCCATGATAAGGGAATTGATACCTATTTCTTTCACTACCATCAAGTTAGCATTCAAAGTTGGGGGGACTAATTATGGCTCGGTTTTTGCATTGGTTCGTGAGGATGTTTTACGTGAAGATTGGTTAGCAAATGGGGATTGGGCTTTCACTGTCGAAATCCCTGCTGGGATGAAAAATGATTACATCGCAAAAGTTGGCAAAAGAGCCTCTGATGTTGTGGTAAAAGAGTTGAAGTGAACCAACTCGTTTAGCCATTTAATATGCAACGGTTATAGATGATGGGCGGGTCGGCCGGCTCGGAGAAGAAATATGAGTAGTAGTGGCGCCTCGGATGGGCGCACTTCGGCTGCATCCGGCAGCCTGGTGATACCCGGCGATAAAATTAGTTCAGATACCAGTGACCAACTTGGTCATGGAGTCATAAAATTGAACGGTGAATTGATAGCAACCAAACTTGGTTACTTGGTTGAAAAATCGGGTGAAATCTCAATTATTCCTGTTCATACTGCTTACTTTCCTAGACCTGGGGATTTAGTAATCGGATACATAGAAGGCATGAGGTCTAATATTTGGTTTATTGACTTGAATGCTCCATTCAATGCTATTCTCCCAATGAGTCTAGCACCAATGAAAGTAGAATACGGTGGGACCAGGGATGCTATGGATGTTGGGACTACGATTTTATGCCGTGTTCAAGAAGTTGACGAAGCCCATTCTTCAGTAGTAACGATGAAAGGAATGGGATTAAGAAAGGTTAACTCAGGGTTCGTCGATACAATTCCACCTCACCTTGTGAGTACTATTTCTAGTGGTTCTAATACAATCATCAACCAACTAAAGGATGCAAGTAATTGTAGAATAATCTTAGGTGCAAACGGTAGAATTTGGGTTGATGGAGAACCAGATGGGATTAGAATGGTACGTGATGCATTGGCATTCGTACGAGACAATGAACATTCAACAGAATTGGCTGATGCTATTGCAGGCCAACTAGCAAACGGAAATGGAGAGTGATGAATATGGGATATGGCGACGTCCAAATGATAGATGAGAATGGCAATCGTATAGATGGCCGGAAAGCAGGGGATATACGTCCCATTGAAATTGAAATGGGTGTAGTTCCAGTGGCTGATGGATCAGCAAGTATGCGCTGGGGTACAAATTATGTGATTGCCTCAGTATATGGTCCAATGGAGGCTCATCCAAGAAAGATTCAACGACAAGAACGAGCAGTTCTTGATGTCCGTTACAACATGGCGCCTTTCTCAACTACTGACAGATTCCGTCCTGGATTCAACAGACGCAGTCGTGAAATTAGTAAAGTAACTGCAGACGCTTTGGAATCAGTTGTTTTATTGGAATTATATCCACGAAGCAAAATACGAGTTGAAATTGAAATCATTTGTGCTGAAGCAGGAACACGTTGTGTTGGATTAACCGCGGCATCACTTGCTTTAGCAGATGCTGGCATACCAATGACTGACATGGTTGTTAGTGTTGCAAGTGGCAAAATCAACGGAGTTGTAGTCTGTGACCTGAATAAAGAAGAGGATAACTACGGTGCAGCAGATTTACCAATGGGTGTTCTTCCAAATACAGGTGAACTTGTGTTCCTACAAATGGATGGTGACCTATCACCTTCTGAATTCCAAGAGGCTTGGGATTACAATATGGAAGCCGCATTAAAAATTCATGAATTGATGAAGGAAGCAATTGCGAACAAATACGGGGGTGCTCAATAATGGCTCAACCCCTAGTTCCTGAATTACTCCGCGCTCACCTCACTGAACTCGCAACAAGAGACCAAAGAGCAGATGGCCGGGGTCAATGGGAAGGTCGCGAACTTTCTGTGGAGGTCGGAGTTCTTGACCGAGCAGAAGGTAGTGCAAAAGTGCAGATGGGAGATACCATCGTATTTTGTGGAATCAAATTCCAACTACAAACTCCTTACCCTGACAGACCTGATGAAGGTGGCCTAATGACAAGTGCTGAATTGAGGCCATTGGCAGGTCGACATATCGAACCCGGGCCACCAAGCCCGGAAAGTATTGAGATTGGTAGAGTAGTTGACAGAGGGATTCGTGAATCTGGCTGTATCAACACCAAAGATTTGTGTATAATTCCTGGTGAAAAGGTTTGGCAGGTAATTATTGACTGTTTTGCGATTAGTGATGATGGTAATTTATTCGACGCGTTTGGATTAGCGGCGATTGCGGCCCTTCATAACGCTACACTCCCGGGTGAGCGATTTGATGTAGGTGAAGACAGGAAATTACCTGTTAACAAAACACCAATAATGTGTTCTTACCAAAAAGTAGGTGGCAGGTTTGTTTATGATTCAAATAGAGAAGAAGAAGTTGGTGGTGACGAGAGAATTCACATCACACTCGGAGAAGATGACCATGTCCACTCTTTGCAGAAGGGATTAAAGGGAGTGTTCTCGGCGAGCGAATTTGTAGAAATCATGGATGCGGCTAAGCAACGATGTGCCGAGTTGAGAAAAATAGTAGATTCATTGTGAGGTGATTAAATGGCAAAGCGAACTAAGAAAGCAGGACTCGAAGCAAGATTCGGGGCTAGATACGGTGTAAGTGTCCGACGCAGAGCCTCATACGCTCTACGAAAGGTGAAGAGAGAATATTCTTGCCCAGTCTGTCAATATCAGAAAGTTAGGCGTGAATCCGCTGGGATTTGGGCTTGCCGCAAGTGTGGCCACACATTTGCTGGTGGAGTCTGGCAACCCTTTACTCGAGCATCTGATGCAAATAATAGGATTGTCCGCAGATCTGTTGAAGGAGCAACTGCTACTGATATGGCACTGATAGCACAGAATGCTGCAATAGAATACGAACGTACTCTAAATGAAGCCGTTGAAGATACCCCACTAGCAGAGATTACCACCGAGGGAGATGGTGATGATGGTAGCGAAGAAGAGTGATGTTTGTAGTGCTACTCTCACTTTAAGTCAAACCTTTGATGTAAATGCCTTGGCTGCTGCCTTGGCAACTGAAGATGTTGACATAGAAACGCATTCATCTTCTTTAGAGGTGCAAGTATCCGCTGACAACATCTCAGACCTAAGGGCAAGACTCAATACGGCACTAAGGTCAATTCAAGCCGCGTCCGAGTCCCTTATTGAGGTCAACCGCAGCCGATGAAGATGAGGGATTAAGATGGTCACCGAAGATATTAGGCAAAGATTGCAAATGGTTGTCGCAGAATTACAGAGTTCAGCACAGCAAGTTGCCTCTGTTGGGGGTCAAATCAAAGAATTGGAAGCAACACTTGAGCATCTTTCTACCCAAGAAGAAGACCGCGCAGTGTACCGCCAGTCAGGTCCACTTCTGTTAGAGGTGAGTGATAGGGAAAAATTGTCTGAGGACATTGAGAAAACTATTGCAACTCTGAAAGAGCATGAACAAAGATTAGTTACTCAAGAAGAAACCCTACGAACCCAATACGATCAGATGGTAAAACAGTTTGAGGGTTCATAGTGACAGAGTCAAATAATGACCTCACCCAGTTACACCAGTGGGTCAATGAGAAAATAAAAGATGGAGCAATTGCCGTTGTTTCACACAAAAATGGTGATATGGACACTATTGGCTCAGCCGTTTGTTTAGCATCATTGATAGGGCCAGGTGCTAAAGCCTGTGGAATCCATGTTTCAAAGGTTGCAAAGAAAGTACTCGCGGATGTTGGTGGGTCATTCCAATTGATGGATTCCAAAAAACCGATGTGGCCTCGAACATTATCAGGAATAATTGTGGTTGATTGCGCTTCATATTCACAAACAGGATTACAATTTCCGTCGGGAATACCGATATGTGTGATTGACCACCATCAAGGGGGGAGTGATTGGGACGAGGCTGAATTAGTCATCTGTTGGGATGTGAGTGCAACCACTGAGATGATTCATAGATATGCCAAAGAATTTGATTTGGTGATGGGGCACGATTCAGCCAGATTATTGTTGGCAGGAATTATTACTGACACTGGGCGATTCAAACATGCCGATGGTGGTTCATTCATTGCTGCTGGGGAATTGATTGAAAAATATTCTATTGATTACCCTGCATTCATAGAGTCTATAGAAAAAGATGAGTTGAATCATTCTCAAAAAATGGCAATAGCCAAGGCCCTTTCAAGGTTGGAATCGATTGACGCTGGTGAATGGTTCCTACTCCACACATCAGGTAGCACTAATGAGGGGGTTGTAGCAAATTCTCTGTTATCTGCAGGTGCAGACGTTGCCTTAGTCGTGAGAAGAGCGGAAAATGAAACAAGATTGATTGGCCGGGCAAGAAGGTCTGCTGTAAACGATGGGATTCACCTGGGAGATATCATGTCAGAATTATGCAAAACCCTTGGAGGTGAAGGGGGTGGTCATCCTGGTGCGGCAGGATGGTCTGGTGATGTGCCAACTATCACAGCGCGCTCTGGCTTTATCTCGGCACTTTCTAGTATAAGGAGGGGTTGATATTCCGACTGCTTTTGAATTGTATGAGTTGCATTGTGTGGATCCATTATCGAAAGAAACAATAAATGAATTCGACGATAAATTAGGATTGGCTGAGGCAGGAGTTATCGCTGGAGATGATGGATTTTGTTCAAAAATGGATGCTTATTTATCTGATGCCGAATCATTTTTCATAAAGTTCAGGCGCTCACAATTGAATAATGATTTTGACGATGCTCAAAATTATCTGAAAGAAAGCGTAGAAGCAAGTCGGCGCTCAACTGAACGTAATCACACCCTTGAAGCGCGTTCACGCATGGAATGGGGATTATTACGGTTCACTGCTGGTGAAGAAGAAGAGGCCGGAGTTGATTTGCGCTGGGCTATGGAGAGACTCAAAGCCATAGAAGAAGGTAGCATTGCCCATGGTGTTGCAACCCTAAACTTGGCAGAATGGCACACTTCGAGGAATGAAGGAATAATGGCCTTAGCAATTCTTTCGGACATCAATAGAGAAGGGCCCCACGAAGAACCAATAATTGCTACTAGTAGACTACAAATTTCATGCCTTCTTTTTGAGTTAGGAGATTATGTCTCTAGTCAACGCCATGCTTGGGTTGCTTTCAAGGCTTGTTCTAAGAATGAAATGATGGAATCTGCTCATCAATCAGCCTTAATTTGGATGGATTTGAGTTTGACAAATATCGATAAATCTGCATCTCGAATGTCAGATGTAGTTAGTGAGGCCTCACCTAGGGAATTGGGGCAGAATGCTCCTTGTCGGGGACATCCTGAGGATTTGGAAGAAGTCGTAGAATGGTGCACTAAAAACTGGAACCTTGGTTTTGACGGGGAATCAAGGCCTGATATCGCAGTATTATTAGAAGCAGAAAGAGCCCTTCAATTAGATGCATTTCACTCGAAGATTGTTGAATCTGGTGAAGCAGAAGACCCAACAGTTCTCGCTATGTTGAATCAGTAAGATGGCTTTGGGCTTGTTCTAGATATGGAATTGCCCACTCTTCCCCACTTGTGACTAATCTTCTGGCTAGGAAAAAGGCTGACGAGTATTCTTGATTTTCTAATAAATTCTTGACATTTTCCTCATCGTCACCAAGTTTTTCTTCTTCATCGGCTTTTAACTCAGATTGACTATCTGTTGGGGGTGCTACTTTGAGGGCTAAGACTTCCATTCTCTTCAAGAATTGAACTCTGCGTCCGCTATCTGGCTTAGCCCATTTGTCATCACCTTTATCGAGACGATTTTCCATTCGGGTGCGGAATTTGTCCCTTGGCGTCATTTGTGGGAAATGGGTTTGTGCTTGGTCATAACAGAACCATGCTTCGTCATATTCATGTCTTTTTTCATGTAAGTGACCTAGTTCTATCCACGCTTCGTGATTGAACGGTCTTTGTGCTAGTAATTTTCTGACAAGGCGAATAAATAATTCTTCGTCAACTGTTCTAACTCTCTCCAATCTTCTTCCAAATAACACATTAGCTCTTGGGTCGCTTAAATCTAGGTGGAAGAATCTAGTCTCTAAATCAACTAGAAAATCTGTTGTAATCAATTGCTCCCAATATTCAGGGTCCAAAGGGTCTGCTGTGAGTGAAGCAGACAACAACGAGAACCCGTGTTCGAGCATATTGACTTCTGCGAGTTGTTGCAGATGTTCTGGGTCTCGACCCAATACAGCAAACAAATCCTCTAAAACTGCTCTCAATCCGATTTCATCCTTTGCTATCGTTTTGATTTCAGCAAGAATACGCCAATTTTCTTCGTGAGTAAAATCATGTAGAACTGCTTGACGTGCACTTTGTTCGGCCCATTTTAAGTTCTGAGTTGAGAGTTCAGGGGTTTTTTGCGCTAAAGTAAGGAACTTTTGGGCTTGTGAACGATGCCTATTTCCAAGACTCCGACGAGGATGTTGTAATGAGGAGCCACTACTATTCGCCATGCCCTGCTCTAACGGTTGGCCCCATTGAAGTTTCGCAATTATTGAGTGACTTAGAGGACGGATGTATATGGCTTCTTGTCACTGCCAAATGGGATGGTTGCATCATAACCGATTTTCGAAGTCAAACCATCATCAGTTCTAGTTGGGTCTAGGCTACTGCCTCGCTGATTACTGAGAATAACCGTGTCTTTGTCAGGTTGCCATCTAGTCATCAAAGCCCATTCAACCCTTACTGGGTCAGCCGGGTTGATATCCGTTTCAACAATTGTTACGGCTTTCATGGAAGGGTGGCCACTGAAGGCAGCCATTATTGCATTCTTGGCATCTTCATTAGATTGCGGTTCAATTTGAACAACTGCGGCAAGCCAACCTGATCCACCAGATGTCATGACAACATCCCGGCAATCACACACTTTTGAAACACTGGAGAAAATTGTTGGGGCGCGCGGTAGACCCATGAGAGCGTGGTGTTCCGCTAATCCAGGTAATATTGCATGAAAAATTGGGTTGTCTCTATGGTGAATAGAATGAACTTGTATCACTGGTTGTTTACGCACATCATCAATTGTGCCGGTAATATCGATGTACGGCCCTTCATCATCATCTTCATTGGTAATTGTGGCACACATTGCGTATTCTGCATCGGCTGGAACAGTCACACCATTTTCCAGAATAATCACCTGCATGGGTTCGCCATAGAATTTCTGATAGAGAGAAGAGGCTACAGTTAACTCATCAATTGGCTCGTTGAATGACATTGCCGCGGCTAATAACAGGCAGGGGTCTGCTCCGTTAACAATAGCAATATTCACTGAATCTCCTTTCTCTCTCGCTTCGTCTACCATTGTCCGTAGGTGTCTAGGGACTAGTCTTGCGACTAGATGATTTTCATCTCTGACAAATTGTCGGTGGAAGGACACATTCCGAACCCCATCATATTCGGCTATGATAATACTAGCAGACATGTATCTCCCTCTATCTTGGGGATAGTGGTGTGGAATTGGCAGTTTACCTAAATCTACAGGAGTGATGGAATTTTGCATCACTGGTGCATCTCCTTCGTACTTAGTTGGCTCTGAACGGTTATCCATAGCCCATTCTAGGGTGTTCAGTAATTCGGCAGGTGGTATCCCAAAATGACTCGTCATATTATCTCTAAGACATACATTTGCGGCGGCTGAATGCCCTTTTGCGCCCTCTACATTAGTGAACATTATTGCATCACTTGGGTGTGATTCAATATGCAATCTCATCTCATTGATGGGGTTTGTATTGTCAATCGTGACCGCCCCTTCAAGATGGTCTCTGAATGCCATTGTGACTGCGACTTAGATACATCGCTTGAAGGTTGGGGGACATCTAATTGAACAAGTCAAGAATCGGCACCCTGCGTCTCTGTCTACTGATTCAATGCCGATGGCCTCATATACGCGGGGTAGGTCGGCGGCTTGCTTCAAGGTGTAACCATGGGTAGAGGACTCTTTGCAGGTGCGAAAATGAAGCGGGACAGACAGCGATTTCGCTGGAAGGACCGGGGTTACAAGAAGCGAGTTCTCAAGCTCAAGCAAAAATCTGATCCATTAGGTGGTTCCGCACAAGCCAAAGGTATCGTAATTGAGAAGGTTGGTATTGAAGCAAAGCAACCTAATTCAGGTATTCGTAAGGCAGTTAAAATTAGTTTAATCCGAACTGGAAACAAGTTGACTGCCTTTGCACCAGGTGACGGTGCAATCAATTTCATCGATGAACATGATGAAGTTATGGTCGAAGGTATCGGTGGCCGCATGGGACGTTCTTACGGAGATATCCCCGGAGTTAGATTCAAGGTAATCAAGGTCAATGGTGTTTCACTTGATGAAATGGTTAGAGGCCGAAAAGAGAAGCCAGTTCGCTGAGGTGATATAATGAGTGAAGAAGTTGAAGAACAAGTTGAAGAAGAACCTTCAGAGGAGAAGGTAGTCAACGAGGCACCAATAGCAGGAATTGGTACCCTTGTATTCAACAAATGGGATGCAACTACTGTATCTTGTGAAGACCCAGGAATTGCACCTTACGTTAATCTCAAAACTGTCGGTGTGCCACACACTGGAGGCAGACATGCAAATGCTTGGTTTGGTAAAAGCAAGTTATCAATCGTTGAGAGATTTATCAACGGATTGATGAGAACCGGCAAATATACCGGTAAAAAAACCACAGCCACCAAAGCATTTGAGACAGCATTGGACCGCATTGCAGAAAGAGATGATACAAACCCTCTACAAGTGTTCGTGGATGCATTAGCAAATTCAGCACCAATGGAAGAAATTACACGAATTAAATTCGGAGCTGTTAGTCAGCCAAAAGCGGTTGATAGCGCGCCTATGCGCCGAATTGATGTTGCTATCAGACATCTGGCTACAGGTTCGACTCAAGCAACTCGTAAGAGTACTCGAACGTTAACTGAGGGAATCGTAACTGAGATATCCAAAGCTGCCAATGGAGATGTAACATCTTATGCAATTGGCAAGAAGGAAGAAGTAGAGAGAATTGCTGCCTCGGCACGCTAATTTTCACTAGGCTTTTCCAGTTGATTAAATCGTTTAATTCAGGTGATGAGTTCCTTGAAGTTAATAGGGCAAATTCAATGGCAAGTAAATCACTAAGTATGGATGTAGTGGTGAAATGTCTAATACAATTGAAACCAAAGATCCAATAAAGTTGAATTGGATTAACACAATTTTTCTCGTTTTGACACCTGTGTTGGCACTTATTGGCTCAATATGGCATGGTGTGACTTATGGAATAACATGGGTTGAACTAAGCATTTTTTTCGTTTGGTACTTCGCATGCGGCTTATCCATTACTGTTGGTTACCACAGGTTATTTTCCCACCGAAGCCATCAAGCCATTTTACCACTAAGAATTTTGTATGCTCTATTTGGAGCGGGTGCTTTTCAAAATTCAATTTTAGAATGGTGTAGCGATCATCGTAGGCACCACAAAGAAACCGATAAAGAAGGTGACCCGTATAATGCTTCCAGAGGATTTTGGTGGAGCCATTTCTTTTGGATTTTGATTGATGAAGATGATGGAAAGGTAGACTATTCCAATGTTCGAGACCTGCAAAAAGATTGGGTTATTAGATTACAACATCGTTTTATTTTTTCAATTGGCTTTTTGGTAGGTATGGTAGCGCCCGCACTAGTTGGTTATGCGATTGGTGGCATACCTACTGCAATCGGGGGTTTTGTTTGGGGAGGGCTGGTCCGAACAGTGTTTGTCCACCATGGCACTTTTTTGATTAATTCCGCGGCTCATGTCTGGGGTAAACAATCCTATACAATTAACAATAGTAGCAAAGATTCCCAATGGCTTGCCTTCTTCACTTTCGGAGAGGGGTACCATAACTTTCACCACGCATTCCAAGCAGATTATCGAAATGGGATTAGATGGTGGCACTGGGACCCTTCTAAGTGGTGGATTAGGGCTTGGTCTCTCGTCAAATTTAATTCCAATCTAAAAAGGACACCAACAGCGTCAATTGAAACAGCAAAAATGAGAACATCCTATTCAAAAATTGCCAGTAAATCTGAAAAACAACATTCTGAAAGCACCATGAGTATGTTTGAAACTAGAAGCAATGAATGTATTTCAGCGATGAGGGAAGCATTGAGATTTTTGGATGATAAGCGAAGCCAACTAAACAAATCAAGTTCAAATGCTCGTCAAATTATTGTTAAACAAATCGCTCACACAAAAGATAAAATTATGTCAATTAATTCTGAGTTTCAAGCAATTCTAGATGATATGATGAAACCCACTGTTTATCCTGCTGTTTAAGTTCTTGACAAGGCATCTCTTGATGATGTTGTCACTTTTAGTGAATAACTGGGGTGGTGGCCTTTATGAACCGATGTTAGGTCGGCGGCTTCACCGAAGGTGAAGACTGATGGGACGAAAGGAAGACAACATCGCAAAAGCAACAGAAGTCATGCACGATAGAGATCGAATTCGAAATCTTTGCATTGCTGCTCACATTGACCATGGAAAGACAACTCTTTCTGATAATTTGATTGCTGGTGCTGGTATGATGAGTGAGGACCTTGCTGGTAAAAGCAGAGTTCTAGATTTTGATGAACAGGAATCTGCTAGAGGAATTACAATTAATGCTGCATCAGCATCAATGGTGCACGCAGTTGAAGATACTGATTTCCTAATCAATTTGATTGACACACCTGGTCACGTAGATTTTGGTGGGGATGTCACAAGAGCCATGCGCGCTGTAGATGGGTGTTTTATTCTAACATGTGCAGTTGAAGGGGCCATGCCACAAACTGAAACTGTGGTGCGTCAAGCACTAAAAGAAAAGGTAAAGCCTGTTCTTTTCATTAACAAGGTAGACCGACTGATTAACGAATTACAAGTAACTCCTGAGGATATGCAAGAGAGATTCATGGCACAGATTACTAAAGTAAACACATTAATCCGTCAATTTGCGCCTCATGAATACAAGAAATCTTGGCAAGTTAGTGTTGGAGATGGAACTGTTGCCTTCGGTTCTGCTTACCACAACTGGGGTATTACTGTACCATATATGCAAAAATCCGGAATATCATTCAAAGATATCTTTGATTATTGTAATAATGAAGAACAAAAAGAACTAGCGAAGAAGGCCCCTGTGCACGAGGTTCTGCTAGATATGGCAGTTACTCAACTACCAAGCCCGGTTATTGCACAACCATACCGTATCCCTAATATTTGGAGCGGCGATTCTGAATCTGAAATGGGTCAAGCGATGATTAACTGTGACCCTGAAGGGCCACTTGCACTAATGATCACTAAAATTTGGATGGACCCCCATGCAGGAGAAGTAGCAGTAGGGCGCCTTTATTCTGGAACCATAAACCACGGTGAAAGCTTGTGGGCTATTGGAGGCAGTAAAGCCGAGCGAGTACAACAGGTTAGCATGATGGTTGGTGGAGACCGTATCTCAATTCCAAAAATTGTTGCCGGAAATATCGCTGCTCTTACAGGTATTCGTTCAGCTGCAGCGGGTGTTACAGTAGCACGCGATAAGGATATTATTCCTTTTGAGGCTATCAGACACTATTCAGAACCAGTGGTTACAGTCGCTGTTGAACCCAAATCCATGAAGGATTTGCCAAAATTCATCGATGCGCTTCGTTCACTTGCAAAAGCAGATGCATCTTTACAAGTTACTACAAATGCAGAAACTGGAGAAGCACTACTTGCTGGTATGGGAGAACTTCACCTTGAAATCACAACATACAGAATCGAAGAGGAACAAGGTATCAAGGTCTCTGTTTCTGAACCAATTGTTGTATATCGTGAAACAACAGCAGGAAATAACCATGGGAGACCATTCGAAGGCAAATCACCTAATCGACACAACAGATTTTACATCGAGGTTGAACAACTGCCAAATGAAGTGGTAGATGCACTCCGCCAAGGTGAAATAGGCTCAGGTACAATCCGTCCAAATGACGCAAAGGAAACCGGTAGAAAATTTGCTGAATATGGCATGGACAAAGATATGATGCGCAAGACCTATGCAATCAACGGAACCAATGTATTGGTCAATGATACAAAGGGTATCCAGTATCTCCACGAAACAAAGGAATTGCTGATTGAAGCATTCAATGAAGTGTGCAAGAAAGGACCTATTGCTGAAGAACCACTCATGAGTGTCATGGTCAAGTTGAAGGATGCTAAACTTCACGAAGATGCAATCCACCGCGGACCTGCTCAAACTATTCCTGCAATGAGAAATGCCATCAAAGGTGCTCTCGTTAGGGCAAACACAGCAATCATGGAGCCTATGCAAAAGATGCACGTCTCGGTACCAAACGACTGGCTTGGTGGAGTTACAAGAGAAATCACCCAACGTCGTGGGGAAATTGAGGACATGCCATCTGATGGTGAAATAACCACAGTAATTGGGAAAGTTCCAGTCGCTGAAACCTTTGGATTTTCAAACGATATTCGTGCGGCTAGCCAAGGAAGAGCGGTTTGGAATTCTGAAAACTGTGGTTTTGAAGAGTTACCTCGGTCATTACTAGAAAAAGTGGTTGGAGAAATCCGCCAACGCAAAGGCATGAAACCAGAAATACCTGGCGAAACCTACTATTCAGATTGAGTGCTGAATTATTAGATATACAATCATTGGTTGTAGATCAGGAAATTCTGATGAGTTGCCAGTCTGTTAATTGTCTTAATATTGACAAGGCTGGTGAATCTGGTAATTTGTCTAGGCAGGCATGTGCCTTTTGATGGAAGCTCATTGCTCTGTCCTTAGCATAATCAATTGAGCCGGAAGCCTGTAATTCACTGAGAACTTCATCAAGTGTTTCCCGCGGTGTGTCTTCATTTCTAGAGGAAAATACTTCGTGGAATGTTGGAAGATTACTCGGTTCTAATCCCAGTGCATGAATCGCAATCAGTGTTCTTTTCCCTTCTACTACATCACTACAAGCAGGTTTCCCAAGAGTTTCACTATCACCCGTGGCATCGATTAAATCATCCATTAATTGAAAGCAAAGTCCGAGGTTTTCACCCCAATCAGCAAGATTCTCAATGACATCGGGAGTAGCACCTGAAAGAATTGCACCGGTTCTTGCACAAGTTGTGAACATGGCAGCCGTTTTTCCGGAGATCATAGTCAAGTATTCTTTTTCACTAACAAAATCTCTATTCTCAAAATCCATGTCCAATTGTTGGCCTTCAGATACCTTGCGTACCATCTTACCAATTATTGAAACTAAAGAACGGAATTTGTCTGACGAAATTTCTTCTGCCTCACTCAATAATTCAAAAGAAACTGCTAACATTGCATCTCCTGCGTTGATTGCGGTGGGCATATCATATGCTATGTGTACAGCATCTCTTCCCCTCCTCATTTCATCATTATCCATGATATCGTCGTGAATGAGGGTGAAATTATGGATGATTTCTATGGCTGCTCCCAAGTCATACAATGAATCAGATGAACCACCACAAGCATCAGCGACAAGCCATGGTAGTATTGCACGAAGGCGCTTTCCACCTCCTTCGATGAGATGCATCATTGCCTTCTTCAAACGTTCATGGTTTGATTTTTCAAGTGCGGTAATTATTCTGCTTTCAACTTCCGTTGCATGCCCTTTGAGTGCATCAAGTAAGGATGAGTGTTCGCTGGTCTCAACATCCCCAATATGGTGAACCACATTGTCTTGAAGAGAACTCACCTCATCAAGATGACCCCACCATTGAGACGCATATCTGGAGTATATTTCATTAAACCAAGGGGCAATAATTTCACCGTTATCAGGTGAATTTGAGATTAAATCCTCTATCTGCGTTTGATTAACCCAACGAATTTCAGAGATTTCGTTTGGATTAATATTCAAATCAACATCTGCTTGAATTAGCAGAATATGGTCTAATTCATGTTCAATCCATTTCTCATCAGCTCGTGCTCTATAATGCATTCTTGTAATCAGATGAAAATCATCAATCGGCAACTGGTCCGAAGAAATTCCAAGTTCTTGCTCCATCTTGCGAATGGCAGCGCGCTTGACTCCAAGGTCATCCTCCATTTCTGTTTCACCCTCGACGTCAAGAGGATGACTACAACAGGAGTTAGCCCACACCGATGGGAATGTAATCTTGGTATCTGCTCTTTTTTGAATCAACATTTTTTGTGAAGAATTGAACAATAATACACTAAAAGCCCGGTGAAGCGCACCTTCACCCAGATGGCTGTCTACCTTAGACATGGAGCCAATTTGTTGATCATTTTCATCAACTAAGATTACCATCTCACTCATCATTTCGCTTTGTGATTCATCATATTGTTCACCAAGGAATGGACTGTTCTCGCTCATCGCCTCACCAACTAATTTTTGTGAGGGGTTTTGCCTCTTTAATGAGATTGTTCAATCTCCTACGGAGATTCAGGGATTATCCTTGTACCATATGATTCGTTATTTAAGACAACTTGAACAATACGTTCTGGGCACTCTCCATCAACAATCCACACCATAGGAACTATTTTTGAGATTTTATCTGCTACGGTTAGTTTGAGGTGTATTCCCCCTGTGACATCAATTTCTGATTGATGAATTGCCTCAAATTGTTTATATTTAGACCAAATTGGAATTAGTTCGGAAGATGGTTCTGATGGTGGTGATGACATTACACCAGGTGCACCACCCATAGCGAAAATCATGTGGGTCGCCTTAAGTTCTGTTGCTAGTCTATAGCAAATATCATCCCCGCTTAGAATACCAAATTCCTTCTCATTATTGCAATCAACCACGTCTCCATATGTGATGTGGACCTTTTCTCCATCTAAATTGAACTGGTGTAGTTCCCCAGAAAAGTTTGAACCTGTGCCAGTAGCCCATTCATGGGGTGGGTGAGTAACCGTTTCAATCCCTAGTTTATTGAATTCTTCAACAACCAGTTGATTAAGATGTTGCATATCTTGTCGGACGGATTCTACAGCTTCATCTTGGGTAGACAAATCATCTTCTTTTGGTAAACCTTCATTTGTCCTTCCTTCATGAAGTTTCCAAGATTTAGCCCTTAAATGGCCAAAACTACCAGCGCCATGAACAATAATTACCCGTTTATCTATGTTTACTAAATGTTGAACAGATTTGGCGAGATTATGGATTATGGCTATTTTTGGAGTACATAATTTGTCCTTAACCGTGATAAGCCCGCCTCCAAATTTGATGATGATGGGCCCTTGCATGTTTATCCCGAAAAGGAACTCCATGAAGTCAATTGCTATTGTAATTAGAATTCTTTTGAGCCGCCGTGTTGATTAGGGGCGATATGGTGCGGGCAATAATGGCTGATGATGTAACAGTAGATCAACTGCAGAGATATCTACAAGAAGAGTTGGTTGAAGCAGAAGACATCCCAAATGTTGAACAAAGGAAACAGAGAATTATTAAATTAGAAACTGCGTTATTTGAGATAATTCAGTTCAATAAATCTGTTGAAGAAAGGCAACTTGTTGAATCTGTAATTTTTGAAGAATCATCATCAGTCAGGTTAATTTCATCTTCTGATAATACCGAGGCACCAAGTATCACAAACTCAGAGGTTTGTCCAGAGTGTGACGAACCGCAAAATGGCGAATTTAGCTTTTGCCAAGTGTGTGGATACAAAAGAAAGTAATTACTCTTCTTCTCCCCATTCTTCTAGCATGAGTGAATATTCTGTATCATCATAAGCAACTTGTGAACAGAACTGAGCATCGACAATCTCGGTAAGGTAAACAGTGGTTCCTGCGTGAAAAACTGTGTTCCCAGATGCTTGCATCTGAATGATATCTATTTCTATGATTGCAGGGCGGGAATGGTGAACAGCGCCAGCATTTGCTGCATTTGTAATGGTTTTAGAAAGATGAACCCACTTTCTTCCACCAGGATGAATTCCTCCCTCAAGGTGAATATCAAGTTCGTCTCTTGAAACTGGATAATACAATAATTCAGGAATATTATCTGATGGCAAGTCGAGTTCTATTTCCACTGTGTGTGCATAAGTTGCTCTCACATTCCCTCCACGAATTTCGTAACGACCCTTAGGGTCAGTATCTACAATTGCTTGTATATGTCGGTCTCTCAACCAGTGCTTACGCTTATCTTTACGGGAAATTGCATTAGATAATTCTCGAATACTGACCCATCCATTAATGTCCATTTCTAAATCAAATTTTTCAGGGAAATGACGCAGAATACCAGCCATTCTTCGGGCGATTTGGTCTCGCTCTCGTCCATTCATAACGAATTTTCCTTCGCTGTTGCAGGCTGGGCAAAGTTCCCCTTCAAAGGTACCGTGTAGTTCACACTCTCGTAGCATCAAGCGGGCCGACTCGCGCCCTATTGATAACCGCGCCGGTTTAGATTTCTCTTCTTGGAGAGGTGATTATCGCAACCCATATGACCCATGAGGTCTCACAAGGTTTTGATGGCGTTCCGAAAGAAGCCCGTCAAGGGGACTAAAGGCTTAGGTGAAGCCAAAGAAAATTTGACAGCTGTTGAGGATGGAGATTGCCCACGGTGTGGTGGTGGAAGTAATAATTCTTCTATTACAGGCTACCTTTCATGTGACAGGTGTCAATATGAATGGGCCGACCCCAATAGTAAATTTTCGACATCAAAAAGACGTCACGAATCAGTGCAAACCGAGTCAAAATTGATTGAGCAATTTAAACAAGAAATGGAATCTGGTTCAGGTCTATCTAGAGTACTAGGTATTGACGAAAATTTGACTGCGGAACAAGAACAAGGCTTATCTCGATTACAAGATAAATGGATTGAAGGCATGCAAGGTCATTTCAATGTCGCAGAAGAAGAGAGAACACCTTTGATGATTAGTTTTGATGAGGATGACAACATTCTACAAACAGAGGTTGGCAAATTAACTCTTATGAGTAATGATTTTGATGGTGGGGAGGAAGTTAGAATAGAATATCCTGGCTTGGGCACAGAATTTTATTTGTTAAATGAAGATTCTAATACTGGTTGGCGACGCGGAAGGACGGTTGCTGATACCGCTAGAAACATCGCTTCAGTTATCAATAAATCAAGTAAATTTGTTTTCGCTAACACTGATGAAAATGTAGTATCTTTTGAATTAAGAAACAACAAGTTGAATCCTTCTGCATTGGTGCTTTTTATCGATGACCCAGGTGGAAAAGACATAATCGCTGAAAAAGATGGAGTCGTACTTGACCCCACTGCAGTGGGGATAGAATCTGATTATCAAACAGCGGTTGAATTAGTGTTGTCGGATGGTGTGATTACGCCGAGTGAAGATCAACTACTGTGGGCCATGAGACAGCACTTAGGTATCACAGAGGAGAGGCACATTGAAATTGTTATTACACTATTTGGAGAGGGTGTAACAAAAGAATGCACTGGTTGTGGAAATGGTGCTCCATTGTACACTCAACACAGCGCTTGGTATTGCGATGACTGTGAGATGTGGCTATAAATCAATAGACTTTGCAAACCAATGTTAGGGATTATTGATATACCGTCCCCTTCGGAGCAATGATAACGGTGAATACAATGGCGAACGAGACTCTTTACATCGGTGTTGACTTAGGTACGTTTAGGTCGGTCATGGTTTCTAATGATAAACACGAAGAACAAGTGCTAACTGTGATAGGTACACCAAAGGATTCCATAGCAAAAAACTTCCTTCGCAGGGATGTTTTATTCGGAGAAGAGGCCTTGAAAAACAGGCTAGCCTTGAACCTTTATCGCCCTCTGGAACACGGTGTAATCAAGGATACACCTGAAGATAAAAAATTCATTGCTCATTTCATCAATCATATGATGAATTTGGCAGACCCTGAAGAATATGACAGAGTTGTTGCGGTAATCGGCGCTCCAGCCGAGGCTAGTCACGTTGATAAAACTGCAATTTTCGATGCTGCTGCTGGTACTGTCAACGCCTGTATGATTATTTCAGAACCTTTTGCAGTTGCTTATGCTCTTGACATGCTTGACCATACAATGGTTGTGGATATTGGAGCAGGGACAACAGATATCTGCCGAGTATATGGTACGATACCGCGCCCAGAAGACCAATTGCACATTAACCAGGCAGGAGACGCAATTGATGCGGCACTTATTGAAGCCGTCCAGCGAAAGTATGTTGGAGCACAAATCACCAAGGATATGGCTCGACGGTGGAAAGAACAATTCTCATTCACTCATACTTCGCCACCTAAGGACCCCGTTGTGGTTGACTTCTCAATTGATGGGAAGGCAATGTCTCTAGATATCACTGATTGTATTTCTTCAGCATGTGAATCAATTATCAACCCAATTGTTGACAATTTGAAATCACTCATTGCCGAGTCAAATCCAGAGTATCATGATGGATTCCGTCAAAACATCATTCTAGCTGGTGGTGGTTCTGGTATCAGGGGTTTAGGCGCTTCAATTGAAGAAAGGCTAGCAGACTTAGGTGGTATCACTGTACACATCGTAGAAGACCCTGTGAGATTAGGGGCAATGGGCGCACTAAGATTATCCCAAGAAGTACCTGAAGAGTACTGGAAGAACCTAACTATCTCAGAGTAGATGTGTTATTCCTCTTCATTATAGAATTTAGCAACCACTTCGTCAGAAACTAGTTTCTCCCCACAATTAGGGCATAAATCTGAGCCACTTAATTCGAGTGGTTTTACAGCGAGAATAGACAAGCAATGAGGGCAAGCAGCCATCATTTCATTTGTTTGCAATTGTGAGGAAGCGAGAACGTTGGATGACTGACCAATATACCATGCCATAAACATCGGATTTGAAAAAGTAGTGAATCTTTTGACCATTCCAACGATAATAAAAATCAACATTATTGCCATTATGGCTGACATGATACTGCCTTGAATACCTGCTATCAAATCTATTAGGGTAATCAAAGAACAGATTAGAATGAGGAATAACCAATGTACGATGGCTAGTCTATATGCCCAAATTTTTCTTCTTGAAAAGCCATAATAAATACTCATTCCAGCTGCTAATACAAGAATTGATGCGAAGGTACCAATTTGTAAAACGGTCCCATCTAATCCCAAAGAGAATGATATTAACAAAAAGAAAAACAAGAGAGTCAACCACAAAAGTGTGCTAGACATACTGCGATGTACTCGCTGTATTGTGGCGAGGTCCTTCTCCATACCCTGTCCAATTAGACAAACTAATTCAGTTTGATGGAACCGATAGCCGTAAAGGAGACAACCAAACCCCACCAAATAATGAGTGATACAAGTGACATCGGTGTCGATGTTGCATCAGACTCTTTAGAGGATAAACACATTTTAGTCGCCATTAGTGGTGGAATTGCAGTTGTCGATAGTGTTAGATTGCTTAGGGAATTACGACGTCATGGAGCACAAATCACAGTCGTCATGACTCATTCAGCCCAAGAGATTATTTCTCCTTTAGCAATTGAATGGGCTAGCCAGTCTCAAGTCGTCACTGATTGGGATTCTGATATGGCTCAACTTGACTTGGTGGATGCGGTTTTGGTATGCCCTGCCACAAGACATACAATCGGTTGCCATATTCATGGCATTCTAGATACACCGATGCAAATGGCGCTTACTGCTGCGCGTGGCCGCAAATTACCAATGCTCTTTGTTCCAAGTATGCACAACTCACTATCTGAGGATATTGTAACAGAGGACCTATGTGGAGAATTAGGAAAATTTGGACATCATGTGTTTTGGGGTGAAGAACAAGAAGGTAGGCGTAAACAACCAGATGTTGTGCAAATTGTAGGTTTACTGTCAAATATAATCAACAAAAACCGCTCAAACAGAAGGCGGGTTGCATTAACTTTAGGAGCAACTCGCAGTCCAATTGATTCTGTTAGGTGGGTTCAGAATACTTCAAGCGGTCAAACAGGTTTTGACATTGCTGATTATCTCTATAGAATGGGGCATGAATTAATTATATTGAAAGGAGTTGTGACTACAAGTTCCCTCCTGAACCATGCAGATATTAGGGATTGTAAGGATCCTGAATCAATGCTTTCTGAACTCTTGAATATCTCCCAAAGTGATAATCCACCGGACACATGGATATTCTCTGCTGCAGTTCTTGACTACACAGTAGTAAATCCAACTGCTGAAAAAATTAAATCCGGAAAAGATAATATCTCCATTGAATTACAAAAGTCAGACAAACATATTGACATCATTAGTGAATCATGTAAGAACGATATGAAAATAGGATTCAAATTAGAATCTGGATTTTCTAAGAATGAATTAATTGAATCAGCTCAAAAATCATTACAAAATAACGGATTAGGTGCCGTAATTGCTAATCACTTAGAACATGTAAAAGATAGCCCAGTTAGAGCATTTTGGGTTGATGCAAAAGGTGCAATAATCGACCTTAAGGATAATTTATCTATGGCAAAAGTAATTGACAACAAATTATCAGAAGCAAGAGATGACTGAATCAACGATCGCCTTTGATAGCCTCGAACCCATTACAAGTATTGCATCCTATGTCGGAATGTTGTGTATTCTCATCGCATTTATTTTAGAAACCAGAGGTTACCTCAATAGTAGAGGCATGAAGTATCTAATTTTGATGGCTGTTGGCTCAGCAATATTGGGGGTCAGAGCATTACATACAGGAGAATGGGCATTCGTTGTACTAGAATTGGTTTGGATGGCGGCTGCGGTACTCGCTATATTCAATCCAACTAGCCCTCCTAACACGGATTTAGTAGCGTAGTATTCAAGCCGGATGGGTAGGCCGCCGACAACATGGGTGAGCAGGGCAAAGCAAAGCGGGGAATTCCGGCAAAGGCTGATTTCAATGCTTGGTACCCCGCAATCGTGGAAATCGCTGACCTCGTAGATAAGAGATATCCAATCAAAGGAATGGATGTTTGGCGGCCATATGGTTGGAAGGCGATGAAATACATTGATGCATTAACTCATGCTGAAATGGAGAGAACTGGTCACGATGAAGTCAACTTTCCACTTTTAATTCCTGAAGACCTCTTGGAAAAAGAAAATCAACTTGTGGCTAGATTACAAGCCGCGCGAGAGGCTGGGATCGATGTCAGCGAACTTAGATTTGATGAGGAAGTAGAAGGGTTTAGCAAAGAAGTCTATTGGGTAAAGCACGCAGGTGAAACAGAACTTGATGTGCCTATGTTTCTACGCCCTACTTCGGAGACGGCGATGTACACGCTGTTCCCATTATGGATAAGAAGTCACTCAGACTTACCACTAAAGACCTACCAAATCGTCAATACTTTCCGATATGAGACAAAACAAACTCGCACGTTTATCAGGGTTAGGGAGATACATTTCTTTGAGGCTCATACTGCTCACAAAGACGAGGCGGACGCGTCTGCTCAAATTGAGGAAGACCTTGAGATTGTAGATAATATCATGTCAGACCTTTGTCTACCTGTCATCATTTCAAAACGACCTGTATGGGATACTTTTCCAGGTGCATGGTACACCATTGCAATTGATGTGATTATGCCCAATGGCAGAACCCTTCAGGTTGCTTCTTGCCATCATTATCGTGATCAGTGGGCTGAGGCTTTTGGTATGACCTACGAAGATGTTGATGGGAATCACAAAAATTGTCACCAGACTACATACGGTATGTCTGAAAGATTACTAGGAGCAGTCGTGGGAACCCACGGAGATGATAATGGCTTAATTTTCCCTCCGAAATCTGCTCCCATCCATGTAGTATTGATTCCTGTCGCAGCCCACAAAAGTGAGGCAGTAATGGAAACTGTAACTTCAATATCAGATAAACTCAGATCTTCAGGACTTCGAGTTCATATTGATGACCGAGATAAAAGAGCCGGCAAAAAATTCTATGATTGGGAAATCAAGGGCGTACCCCTTAGATTAGAGATAGGGCCACGGGACATTGAAAATGGCACTGCATTTGCAGCCAGAAGAACTGGTGGGAAACAACCAATCAATATACAGGATATTGTTGTTGAAGTTTCTAATGAACTCAAAGCGATTGAATCAGAATTAGAGTCCAGAACATCATCAATTATGGATGAAATGGTGACTCCGATGGAATCCTTAGAGACTGAAATCAAAGAAGGAATGATTTACGAAATTGCATTTGGCGGAAGTGATGCTGATGCCGAGACTCTGGAAAAAACAACCGGATTAACAATTCTTGGGGAATGTATGACTCAATTCGAAGAGGAGAAACCTTGTATTATAAGTGGTAAAATGACAACAAAGAGAAATCATCTTGCCCGAATGTATTGATAGGCAGGAAATCCCTGTTTACCTTTTCATATAAGTCCAAAGTAAAGCAATAATGCCGATTCCGATTACACCCAAATCAGGAATCCCTATACTTCCTTCTAAAACAGGTTGGGACCAACCCCAACCATCACTAAGTTGGCCAAGGCTTGCCCAATTCATTCGAGTGTGCCCATCCACTGGGCATCCTCCCCCAGTACACCCTTTTCCTAAGAATGAAAGTAGACCGAATAGATTAGCAACCCCCGCGGTTAAGATTGTGAAACCAATACCTAAGCCCAACTTGCTCAGCCCAGTCTTTTCTGGCCTGCTTGGTAAAGAAGTAGGAGCCTCAAAGGGTTCTATTTCAGATTCAAAAGGAGGGATGACTTCTATCAATAAATCATCGCCATCATCATCAGAAAGGCTCTCAGAAAGAGCGCGCTTTGACTCACCTCTGGATAATCCCATTTTTTCAAGGAATTCTTCACCATAAATTCTCTCCGCTAATTTAGCAAGGATGGGGTCCTCTTCTAGCGCATCGGGGCTTAATTCCCCGTCTAGCAACTTCTTCAATTCCTCTGAATTGTCACCCATGGATTGCGCTCCTACCCTAGTGGAAATGCTATTTGTTCATCAAAGCATTGATTGAGCAATTTTTGAAATCACTACTTATTTACGATTAATGACTCGTTGTGCTGCTGCAACTATATGGCTCATTCCCATTGAAAATTCTTCCAACAATTCATCACCATCACCTGATTGGCCGAAGTGATCTGAAACACCTACCCGTTCTAGTGGGGCGGGACAATTTTCAACTAAATGCTCAGCGACTGCTCCACCAAGTCCACCGATAACTGAGTGGTCTTCGGCGGTAACAAAACAGCCACATTGTTCTGATAGTGATGAAATTAAATTGCGATCGAGTGGCTTTATTGTATGCATGTCTACAACTGTTGCACTGATTCCGTTCTCTGATAGCAATTCAGCGGCTTCAAGTGCTTTCGAAACCATGACACCACAAGCAATAATCGCGACATCTCCACCTTGAACTAGGATTGCGCCTTTCCCGATTTGTAATTTGGAGGCTGCATCTTCATCATAAATCACCGGTGTTTTATTTCTTGCTGTCCGTGTATAAGAGGGTGAATTGGTCTTAGCTAATTGAATTGTCAACTGTTCTGTGCTGTTGAAATCACTAGGATGCATGACCACCATATTTGGTAAACTACGATAGATAGCAAGATCTTCGATAGATTGTGCTGAAGAACCATCTGTCCCAGTGTGTATTCCTCCGTGACTACCGCATATGTGAACTGGAATATTTGGTCTTGCAATACCATTACGGACTTGTTCAAAAGCCCGTTCAGTAAATATTGCGAATGTTGAAGCGAACGGTTTGTATCCACTAGTTGCTAAACCAGCTGAAACTAACATCATATTCTGTTCTGCAATGCCTAAGGAAATCGTTCTCTCAGGGTGTAACTTTCTGAAGTTTTGACTTTTAGTTGATTTACCCAAATCAGCTTCAACCACAATAATTTCAGGGTCAGAAGCAAGTTTAACCAGCGCAGAGCCATACCCATCTCTCGAAGCAACTAAAGTCATTCTAATTCCTCCATTGCAATCAGTAATTGTTCATCGTTGGGAGCGGCTCCATGGAAAGATGGGTTATCTTCCATGAAGGATACACCTTTTCCTTTGATTGTGTGAGCGACGACTACTGCAGGCCTGTCTGTAATAGAATCCATCCATTCAATTGACTCAACTATAGCATTCATGTCATGGCCATCACATTCATGTACGGCCCAACCAAATCCTGTCCATTTTGCAGCAACATCAAACATTCTCATTTGATTTTCACAAAAGTCATCGTTTTGAATTCGGTTCCTATCGACGAAAACCTTGAGGTTACCAACTTCATGATGTACTGCAGCCATCGCGGCCTCCCAAACTTGTCCTTCTTGTAATTCCCCATCTCCTAACATCACATACGAAGTACGAGGTGAACCATCTAATGTCGCCGCAAGTGCGGTACCTAGCCCAAAGGAAAGTCCCATTCCTAAACTGCCTGCAGAAAAGTCAACACCTGGAGTCCACTTCATATCTACGTGACCCTGACAAACGCCACCCATGACACGATATGTAGTCAAATCCTCCGCGGTAAGGAATCCCATCTCATGTAGAATTGCGTAAACAGCAGGGGATGCGTGCCCCTTGCTCATAATGAAGCGGTCTCTTTCAGGATCATCTGGATTGTAAGGGTCTACGTTCATTCTCGTTTTGTATAATGCTACAAGAATATCAATCGCTGATAGTGAGCCGCCTGGGTGCCCTGCATTAGCGCGGTGAACCATCTCAACTATGTTTCTACGACATTTTTTGGCAGTTTCAAGCAGTTCGCCAATTGACGAAATACCTTCTTTGCTCTCATTTTCTGAACTCATCACAGTTGTTCCCCATCGGGGTTGCATTTCCGTAAGCCTTTGATGGTTTCTAATCACAATCGAAACTAGAGAATCAAGGAACCATCACTTTGTTGATTATTCTACGAGCCCCATCTACGACTACAGCCGCCCAATTAAACAGTAAAGAGAATGGTCTTTTAGCTGGAGGGAGGCTTCTTGTTACAAGCCAAGTAAACACTCCAAAGAACCACAAAAAGAACACCGTTGAGAGGACTGGTCCAAGGGTGCCGAGGAAGGGTATCCAACCATTGGGAGGTATTCCAATTATGATGAATACTGCTATTAAAACGCCCATTAGGGCTTCCCCCGCAATTAATCCGGCAGATAATAGAGTACCGCGACTGACTAATTCTTTTCCAGAAGTGATAGCTGATTGTGACGGTTCCCCCTTCAAGGTTCCATCGACTCGCAGGTGTGTTGTTCTTGTCACCAAATGGTTCAATATACCTCCAAGGAAAATTGTTGAAGACAGGTAAAATGGCAAATACATTCCAATTGCTATTGACATAATCGGTAGGGAGGGCCCATTTTTCCCTAGATACCATCTAGAACCGATTATGATTGCCGCCACAACAATTCCGAGAAATAGCATTGGATAATTTACAGTGCCTCCAAATAATCCTTCTATTAAAGTCCCAATTATTTCTGCTTGCGGTGCTTCCAATACTTTGGAGCAACCCCATTCTGGATGTGGATTTGCTGTACAATGTGTCGGAGTGATTCTGAATGCCTCGTTCAAAACTGTAAGTGTGAGTGGCGCAACAATGGCACCGACAATAACTCCGATAAGTTCAGCAGTTTGTTGTTTCCAAGGTGTGGCGCCAACTAAGTGGCCTGTCTTCAAATCCTGCATCACATCTCCTGCAATGGCAGCATTGACGGCAACAACTGAAGCAATAATCAGAGTAGCGTACATCAAATCTTCTTGCGCCATATCTAGAATCAATCCACCAACTATCCAAACAACAAGAGATGTAGCCATCAAAGTTGCAATTGTCATGCCTGAAACTGGGGAGTTTGATGAGCCAACAACTCCAGCAATATATCCAGCAACTGCAGAAAAGAAGAACGCGGTGATTGCTAAAAATATCGCACCGACAATTGCTAATGTCAAAGAACCGGTTTTCCACCAATAGAAAATAAAAGTCAAAACTGCAACGATTACGAGTCCAATGAATGCTCGATTCATAGGAATATCTTGCTCGGTTCGTAATGTGGATATTTCTGAATCAGCTATGCCTGAACCTAAAGCCTTCCTGAGTCCACTAGAAATTGTTTTCCTCATGTCGATGAGAGTCCATAGCCCCCCCACGACCATACACCCAACACCAACGAATCGTATATGTGTGGACCAGAGAGTCTTGAACCCGTGAGCCAAATCCGTATCAACCGGCCAACCATAAGTCATCCCATAAATTGGGGTTAAAATGAATACACCAAGTACTGCGCCGAAGAAAATGTAGGATGCTATATTCAAGCCTACAATCCATCCAACTGCAACTAAAGAAAGTGAATAGTCTAGGGCTGAATATATTCTCACACCAACGATTTCGACAGCGACTTCGACTTTTGCTTGTGTCAACTCAAATCCTTTTACCATCCAGCCATAAAGTGCACCTAGACCCAAGGCATAAAGAATTACGATGAGTTGAGATCCACCTTTTTCTCCTGCGATAAGAACTTCCTCACAGGCGATTCCTTCGGGATAAAGGAGTGCTTCTTCAACAATAAACACTCTACGTAATGTGATTGTGAATATCGTTCCGAGTATACCACCAAGTATTGCTACAATGAATGTTGTCATTGTGTCCATATCTTTACCCATTACTAGTAGTGCAGGCATCGTGAATATTACTCCAGCCGCTAAACTTTCTCCAGCAGATGTCATTGTTTGAACAACATTGTTTTCTAGAATGCTGACATCTTTGAAACGAAACATACGCAGAAGTAGCATCGACATAACCGCGGCTGGAATTGAGGCCGAAACAGTCATTCCAATATAGAGGCCAAGATATGTATTTGCGGCTGTCATCAATGCACCTAATACCAGCCCAAGGAGAATTGCTCGAATGGTTAATTCGGGAAGAGTTTCAGACGCTGGTACATACGGCTGGAACTCACCCATGCTCTTCGCAGGGGGATTAGTTAGTCAATGCTACGGATGAAACTGTTATGTTTTGGAATTGGAAATTGACCCGCGTCTACAAATAGGTCTCCTAATGTGCTCCTGATGGGCGAGCGGATGCCATCTCTAGATTCAAGTACAAAATCAGAAAGTGACTCCACAGAGCCACTTTGGCATTCCATGCCATTGGATGATGTATTTTCAAATTTGAATACCACAGTTGATGGTCTTTCAACCGAAGAAGTAGTCAACCGGCGAGAAACTTATGGTGAAAATAAATTAGAAGGGAAAAAACCCCGCCATCCTTTATTCAAAATGTTAGACCACTTTAGAGATCCTATGGTGTATTTGTTGTTAGCCGCAGCAATTATCGCATTTATTGCTGACAGAGAAGACCTAGGGACTCCAATTTTTATTTGTATTGCTTTAACTTTAAACGCGGTTTTATCATATATTCAAGAGGCGAAAGCCGAGAGAGCAATGGATTCTCTGAAGAAATTACTGGTTTGCCATTGTATTGTACTACGCGATGGAATGGAACACCGTTTATCGATTGAAGAAGTTGTGCCAGGAGACATCGTCTGGTTAGAAGACGGCCTAAATGTGCCAGCAGATATTAGATTGCTTGAAGTACATCAATTATCAATAGATGAATCTTCATTAACTGGGGAATCAAATGTTGTGTACAAAGAAATAAAACCTTCTGAAGAAGATTCTATCCTGCAAGAAATGTCTAACATGGCTTTCATGGGAACAGTTGTATCATCTGGACGTGGTTTAGGAGTCGTAGTAAAAACCGGCATGGAGACAAGAGTTGGAGACATTGCCACCGGTTTAAGTGAAGTAGAAACTCCAAAAACACCTCTTGAAATCAAATTAGGCTCATTAGGCAGATATCTCGCAATGATTGCTATTATTTCTGCTGTAATTATCGTTGGATTTACTATTACCCTCTCAATAGTGAATGGAGTTACGGGCACAGCCCTGAAGGAAATTATCGCTGACCAATTCATAATTGCAGTAGTCATCTTTGTGGCAATTGTGCCCGAGGGATTACCAATTATTTTAGTAATTACATTAGCCATAGGTATGCAAAATATGTCAGCAAGAAATGCGATTGTTTCAAGAATGAAAGTAGTTGAAACCTTGGGCTCAGCAACAATAATTTGCACAGATAAAACAGGTACGCTTACGCGTAATGAAATGTCAGTACGTTCATTTTTCTGTGGTGATGAACTATACTCTGTTTCAGGGTCTGGATTTGACCCAACACATGGCAAATTAAGTATAGAAAATAAAGAAATTTCAGAACAAGATTTCGCAGAATTAAAAGTTCAAAAGGGATTCAAATTAGCAATGGCGTGTTCTTTACTTTGCCAAAATAGTAATGTTAGGAAAATTGACAAAGAATGGAGAGGAATTGGCAATCCAACAGATATAGCCTCAGCAGTATTTGGTTGGAAGATGACGGAGTCAGTAGACACTTTCAGGAGAAACCATCCTAGGTTCAGAGAATATACTTTCGACAGAGAAAGGAAAAGAATGACAACGATTCATGAGTATGAAGGTGAACGCTGGGTATTTTCTAAGGGTGCGATAGGACCTTATCTCTCAAGAATTAGCCATGTCGTTGAAGATGGTCGGGTAATCCCGATTGGCGATGGTCATCGGAATAGAATAGGTGATGTTAATCTACAAATGGCCACACAAGCCCTGAGAGTAATTGCATTGACTGCTCGTCCATTAAGTGGCGAAGAGGATATGGAAGATGTTGACTCTGTTGAATCAGGTTTGATTTTCTTGGGTTTAATTGGCATAATGGACCCTCCTAGAAAAGAGGTTGCCAATGCAATTTCAATGTGTGATGCTGCTGGAGTCAGAGTAATGATGATTACCGGCGATCAACAAATGACTGCGATGGCTATCGGTGATGAGATAGGAATTATCAAAGATGATTCAGAATTCCTTACTGGGAAGCAATTACAAGATTTATCTGATGAAGAATTAGATTCCAAACTGGACAAAGTTGTGATGTTTTCACGGGTTACACCAGACCAAAAATTAAGGATTGTTACTAGATTACAATCAATCGGACACGTCGTTGCCATGACAGGTGATGGGGATAACGACGCGCCCGCGTTATCTCGCGCGAATATAGGAATCGCAATGGGAATTGCTGGAACAGATGTCGCTAGAGATGCTGCGGATATGGTATTGAAAGATGATGACTTTTCATCAATTGTTGGTTCTATTGAAGAAGGGCGAAAAATTTACCTAAACATTAGGAATTTCGTCAGATATCAAATTTCAACAAATGTGGCGGCGGTTTTACTAATTATTATCGCCACTTTGATTTTAGGTTGGAAATTACCAATGACTGCAACTCAGTTACTTGTCATCAACATTTTAATGGATGGGCCACCTGCTCTAGCTTTAGGTATTGAAAAACGCCACGGTGACGTGATGAATGAACCTCCTAGAGCCTTATCTGAACCCTTACCAAATGTCATGGATAAACGGGTAATTGGTTTCCTTGGTGTGGTGATGGTTCTAGGAACCTTAGCAATATTCTCACTTGCTGGTGGGGGGCTAATTTCTGGCGATGCATGCCAAGGAGTCGATATAGAAACTTCACCAGAATTTTTCTTGGAGGATGGGAATTGTGATGTAGAGACATGGGATAATCATGCTCAATCAAAGTTTGAATACGCTAGAACAATTGCTTTTGCAACGTTTATTATGTTCCAACTTTTCAATGTTGTAAATAGTAGAAGTATTGACAAATCTGCGTTTGAACTTGGAATCTTCCAAAATATGTTCATTAGTGCCTCTTTCGCAATAAGCCTTGTTTTACTGGTCTCAATTGTTCAAAGTTCTTTTGTTTTAGTGCCAATCATTGGTATTACAATAGGTAGTTTCTTGTCAACGATTCCGTTAGAATGGACAGATTGGGTTGTAGTTTGCTTAATTGCTTCATCTGTCTTTTGGATAGAAGAATTTAGAAAATTTTTGTTAAAATTTATCCGTGTCAAAAATTGAACAATGTTGCTGACAGCCATTAAAGCAGGTGACTGTTGCGCTTAACTGAGAGAGATGCATATAGAGTCACCGTTCCAATGGCGGGGTACCATAAATGTACCCTCTAATGAGTCTGCGATTGAGCAACCCTTACCCTCTCTCATTCAATTACCAGAATCACTGAATGAAGATATTAGAATGATTCTAAACAAAGTTCTTTCAGGTGAAAGAATTTCTACTGAGGAAGGGGTCATTCTACATGATAAGTGTGACCTTCCTACACTTTCGAATGTTGCAAATTTTTTAAAACAAAACAGATATGGGAATTCAGTTTTCTATAATAGAAATTTACATGTTAACCAAACAAATGTTTGTGTCTTAGCGTGTAAGTTTTGTGCATTTCGAAGAGGATTAAAAGCCTCTGATGCTTATTCCTTATCGGTTCAAGATTACTTAGATAGAATTGCACCTTTTTCTGAAATAATTACTGAGGTGCACACCGTTGGGGGATTACACCCAGAATGGAATATTGAATATTATGAAGGCTTATTTTCAGCATTCAAGAATCAGTATCCAAATATTTGCCTCAAGGCTTTGACAGCAGTTGAAATTAAACATCTTGCAGAGGTTTCTAATCTAACAATTTCCGAGACAATTTCAAGACTACACAATGCCGGATTGAATTCAATTCCTGGCGGCGGCGCAGAAATCCTTGTCGATGAAATTAGAGATATAATTTGCAGAGGCAAAGAATCATCAGATGAGTACATAGAAATTCACAAGACTGCTCACCAACTCAATATTCCTACAAATTGCACTATGTTGTTTGGAACAGTTGAAACAACACTTCACAGAATGATTCACCTTGATAAGTTGCGAAAATTACAAGATGAAACAAATGGATTCCAATGTTTTGTCCCATACCCATATTTACCTGATGCTTCAAGATTGCCAGAAGCACAACTAGCTACCTCAAATGAAATATTGAGAATGATATCAATCTCTCGAATTATGTTAGACAACATTCCTCATATCAAAGCATATAGAATGAACATAGGGGACCATATTTCTGCCTTGGCTTTACTAAGCGGGGCTGATGATATAGACGGGACCGTTAGTCACGAAGAAATCATGCATCTAGCAGGGTCGGATGCACCATTAGACCACCTTGATATTGACTTAGCAACACTGATTGAGTCTGTGGGTGGAATCGCAGTTGAAAGAAATACTGATTATACACAATTTAGGAATTTTCGTAGACAAAACCCACCGGATAATAATGGATTGCCGATGATTTCTATTTAGAGGGGGAGATTGTATTGGTTAATTGGTCTGATATAATCGGACGGGTATCTTTTGTGAATTGTGACCCATTATTTCATAATTTGTCCCAACACTGGTCTATTTTACCTGCCCCACCTGCTTGGTTAACTGGTCATTTACTACGCAGAGATTGTCTTGTTGCTCCAATTCCTGCCGCTGATTACGCAGCAAATTCTTCTGAGTTAATATTACTCCCAGACATAGGAATAGCATCAGTTGGTGCAGTTGGTAGTGTGTTGTTATTCAGTAAAAGAGAATTACATAAAATTAGGGATATAGCCTTACCAACTGATTCATCAACATCAAAAAAATTGGTATTGTACCTCTTGGCTCAATTGGGTTTAGACCCTAAAACAGTTGATATGGGCCCAGATTTATCTGAAATGCTATCCAAATGTGATGCCGCATTGTTGATTGGAGACCGAGCTCTAGACGAAGCACAGAGGAACCCGGAATTAATAAAAATGGACCTTGGAGAAGAGTGGTATAAACAGACACAATTACCTATGGTCTTTGGGGTGTTTGCCGCACCTGTCTCAGCACCTGTGGATAAATTGAAACAAGCCCATCATGATTTATTGCACAATGCACAGAAGTTCAGAGATGACAAGAAAACAAAAGATGATGTTATTCATAACACAGTAATTAGAAGTGGATTTTCAGATGAGAGGATTACCGATTATTTCAGCGAAGTAACGAACATCCTTAGCGATGATTCGGTTCAGGGATTAGAATTATTCCTAACTGAAGTGTGTGGTTCTGACACAGATATTCAATGGTTAGAAATCTAATCCGATTTACGACGTTTTACTTTTCTTCTTTTCTTGGTTTCCTTCTTTGTCACATCTTCCGGGTTTTTCTTGGGTTTACGTGTTTTCGACTTTGTTGTTTTTTTGATCATAGATAACGCATCATCCATTTCAGAGTCTAATTGTTCGTCATTTTCTTGATTCTCATTTTCCTCATGCTCCGATGCAACTTCTTGAGCGATTTCTAAAATTGCACTTTCTGCATCATGAAATTCTTGTGCTTCTCTATATGGGTCCGCTGAATCAGGGTCGTCCTTATCCCAGTATGCACCATGTTCGGAATAGTCCCATTCCTCTCCTTCCGGAGCAACCCCCGTTTGTGTGACAGTTCCAGGCACCTTTCTAACACGTCTAATTGCTGGTTCTGATGTCGGGCGTTTTGCAGGTTGTTTCCTACGCTTTGTGCCTTCTTTAGGGCGTTGGACTGGTTGTGGTCTACCGCTTGAAGACATTATATCGCGAGATTGGTTTCTATTTGACGACCTTCTCCTAGATGTAACTTCAATAGTGTCTTCTTCATCTTCATCTAATTGGAATAATAATGCATTTTTTCTTCTGATTACTAAAACAATTACCAATGATAAAACAATGATCACACTTAATGGAATCAGAAAATTATTCTCTAACCATGACAGGGAATTATCGAAAAATGTTGGCTCAGGTTCTGGTAAAGCCTGTACGGATACAGACATTTGCGGACTATTTACATGAATAGGTGTTTGATAATGCACAGTTTTCCCTTCGTGAATTAAAGTCAATGTAAACGGTGAAGTTGGAACATTTTGAACCACTGTGTGCAAAGGAGGGGATACTGAAGGGTCCAAGGTCATGTTGAATGGCCTATCGACGTTGTTTGCTAAAGTAATTTCAATAAACCAACGTAATTCTATTCGCGTTCTCGAGTCATGTTTTTCAGTGTCTATCAAACCTAATTTTGCATCACAGCGGACAGTAGTACCAATGATGGCGGAATGGTCAAATTTTACTGCCTTGTTCCAATCCGAACTGATTTGATTAGCATTTGTTCCACTACAGAACATTCGTTCCATTTTTATTGCTTCTCCTTGGCTAACATATCCATCTGATGCAACGGCTGAGGAGGCTAATTCACGAATCGGTGCACTCATACTTGAATTCATTTGATATCTATCTTGAATCGTAATTTTGTTTTTGTTGATGGTAATCGAAACCTGCCTGATTAAATCTGGGTCGGGATAGGTGTGACAATCATTTCCCTCTTCGCAAGAAAATTCGAAATCATCACCTAATCCATCACCATCATCATCGCCATCATAGATATCGGGCGTACCATCGCCATCAATATCTGAACCTACTAACCCATAGTATGGTCCCCAAGCATCTTCTCTAAAGACAGTTAGAATACCTGTATTTGTTGTAACAATAAACTCAGAGGCCGTAGGTGATTTTGCAAATTTTGTGACTTGGTGACCCAATTCAAATGTCTGAATAGTTGTATAATCTGTAGTATTGAAAATACTCAGTATATCTGCTGAAGATTCAACCAATACCCATAATTCTTGGCCATTTTCAGCCCACTCTAATTGAAAGGCATCGCCAATTAAGTTCAGAGTAGTTATGAATTCACCTTCTGGAACTGTCCGTACTTGCAAAAGAGAATTGGTAATCCAAGCTAATTGGTTTCCATCAGGAGAAATTGAACAATCAGTAATACTGAATCCAACCTGCCAAGATACGTCAACTTGTGCAGAACTTCTATTCCATAGGTTGATGTTTCCATCTTTCCCCCCAGTTACTAATTGTTGTCCGTTTGGCGAATGGTCCAAACAGGTAACATCAGTAGTATGTTCGTCATCATAAGTTGATATTGCATAAGTCGAGTCATTGATATAATATTCTGAAACTCCATTATTTTCATTCGCTGAAGCGAAAATTGCTGTACTTGGAAGTAATGATATATCACTTACTTCTCTACCATCTTCATTAACCCCTATTCTTTCCCATGTTGTAGTGTCATATATGGCCATGGCCAATGTACTCATGAATGGGCTTTCTAGTCCGACTAGTAATGCAGAATCATCATCAGAAAATGCAAGAGACAAAATTTTATTTCCAATACTAATATCCTTGATAAATGTCCGATACTGAGTGTTGATAATTACAACATCTGAGTTAAAAGCAGCAGCAATTAAAGTTCCATCAGTTGAATATGTTATTTCTGACGACCCAGATAAGGAATAAGGGTTTAGAAGAGTGCCGCTAAAGGGGTAATTTTCTTCAGTCCCAGCACTAACTTCGGGCAAAAGTGGAACAGAAGAGAACATTAAAGCGCTGCACAAGAAAATCCCAAAGAAAGCGGCCGGGCTTTTCTTCATCGGCCCTGCTAATAGGGATTCAGCAAAAGTATTATCCTATTGAATGTGTAAAATTCACTCATATTCTAACGAGTCGTTACTTGTCCATTCTAACAAATCGAGTGCAACTTCACATGATTCTGAAACCACGACACAGTCATCATTTAGATATTGTTTTAGCACTCCCAATGAACGAGTATCCCCGATCGCGCCTAATGCCTCTGCTGCTTCGTGACGAACAATTGAGTCTTCATTTGGGTCTGCCAACCTCTCAATTAAAGCGTCTATGGCATAACTATCCTGCATCTGTCCTAAGACGTAGGCGACTTCATGCTTTAGAAGTACAGAAGCACTTCCAAAACTAGAGGCAAGAGCATCGATTGCTTCTGGTCCACCAATGTTTCTCAGGGTAAATAAGGCACGCATTCGGAGAAACATTCTGCCATTTTCGTTGCAAAGCACCGTTTTTAATTCATCTATTGACCTAATTTTGCTAGGCGGTGCTGGATCAATTGAATCATATTCTTTGTCTTGGGGTTTATTCTCATCATTATTTTCACTTGACATAATTACGCACCAATAAATTCGATTGAACTCGGGTCAAAATCTTTGTTAATCATTCCAATTTCTTTACCTTCAGTTAGGAATTTCACAATGCTTTCCCTTCCATCATCGCCAAAATCTATAGTTCGTGAATTGACATACATTTGAATAAATTTTGAGTTTGTTTCTTCGTCTATTCCTCTACCCCATTGCCTTGCAAACTCTAATGCTTCATTCGGATTTAGTATTGCAATCTCAATGCTTTGTTTTACCCAATCAGTAATTTGTTCACACAATTTTGGACCTAAATCCTTTCTGACTACATTACCGCCCAAAGGTAGAGGTAGGCCATTTGTTCTTTCATTCCACCAAATACCTAAATCTAATATGAGATTCATTCCATGTGATTCCCAAGTCAACTGTCCTTCATGGATGATGACCCCACTAGCAAATTCACCGTTCTGAATACGCGGCATAATTTCGTCAAAGGGAACAATAACTGTCTCAACATTCCCAACAGCCATTTTCAGTGCTAAATGTGCTGATGTCTTTAGTCCAGGTATTGCAATCGGTTTAGTACAAGCCTCTTGCAAAGTCATGGGATTAGAACTAACGAGCATTGGCCCATACCCTTCACCCATGCTTGCACCACAATTCATCAGTGAATATTTATCTGAGATTTCAGGAAATGCGTGGATACTGACAGCACTGACCTCATATTCTTCAGCATTTGCTTTTTTGTTAAGGGTTTCAATATCTAATAGAACATGCTCAAATTTAAATCCGGGCGTGTCAATTATCCCTGTTGTTAATGCATGAAACATAAATGCATCATCTGGGTCAGGAGAATGTCCTACTCGCACAACCCGTTCTTCACTACTCATGTGTTGGCGCGATAGCAATTTGGTTGTGAACTTTATGCTTGGATTGATTGATATTTTAAATCCATTAATGGACAGGCTCAAAGACTTGGCACCCCCGCGATTGTTTAAGTGATAACGTGCCAGATGTCTCAAGATTAGGAATTCATGAGGGAGAAATCGGACCAATTTGTGATTTCTGTGGCGCTAGACTAACATTTGGGCAATCATTGCCTATTGACGACAAATTTTCATGCTTTGATTGCTATAAGTCCGAAACGGGAACTACACCATCTTCGGATGGGAAAGCCGTGCCAGGTTTACCGATGGACTAATCGCGTCGTTCAAGTGCCGTGGTGCTTTAGGGTACTGTGAAATAGATGGTTGAGAGTAATTGGGCCCGCGCTGCTCACCGCTTTTCAAAGTGGTATTCTCAAATTGATGAGAGCAAATTCTGGTTCCCTCCAAGATTGCGGACAAGGGAATGTATGTTCCAAATGTGGTCATCTAATTTATTCGATCGTCACATTAATTTTGACACCCCTAAAAATGTATTGAATTACTTGCACCAAAGAGGTCCTAAAAGCTGCTTTTACTCAACGGCTTACTATGGCAAACCATTGGAGAGGAAAATGGCAGATAAAGATTGGAAGGGCGCTGATTTAATCTTTGATTTAGATGGCGACCACCTTGACCATGTCGATCCATTCAATTTCCCCGAAATGCTGGAAATCATTCAATTACAAACTCACGATTTGTGGGAAGAGTTTCTCTCTACAGAATTTGGTTTCAAGGAAGAATACCTCCATGTGACCTTTTCAGGACATCGAGGATTCCATCTGCACTACAGAGACCCTCATATTTTGGGTTTGGATAGTTCTGCAAGGAGAGAACTTGTGAATCACATCAGAGGTGAAGGTGTCGAAGTCAGCGCCTTGCGGAACAACAGCGGCCAGGGAGGATGGAAAACTAGATTGGAGGATGGCACAATCAATATTTTGAATAAATTAGATATTGCTATTCAAGATGGTTCGGAAGGCACTAAAATGACAAAGGAACTATGTGATATAATTGAAGTACGGTCAAAATCCCCTAGTAGTCAAGTTTCCAAATGTGGGGTTGCAAAAATGAAAACACTCGCTGAGAAAGTTCAACACCCACAACGTCGAGAAACTATCCTAAGTGGTAATTTCAATGTCTTAGGCGGGGCTAAAAACCAATACGCGCATATATTTCTCGAACTTGTTAAGGGAGACCGTTCGCTCATCATGGTTAAAGCAGGAGAAACTGATGAGGCTGTTACAGTTGATATCAAAAGGCAAATCCGTTGGCCTAACAGTCTAAATGGCAAATGTGGATTACAAGTTGTAACCCTTCCATTAGACCGCTTACACCCAGAAGAAACTAATGCATTCGATGCTCTCAATGAGGCATTACCTAGGTTCGACGATAAAACTAGAGAATTGGAAATTGTTGTTGATAGATGTGTCTTGAGATTAGGTGGCGATGAAAAAGAATTCAGCCTAGGAGATACTTTAATTGCTGAATCAAATATTGACACATTTTTGACACTAAAAGGGTGGGCAAAGCCAATTTGACGTAGTAAAACTACGTGGTCTGAGTTTTTCAAATTAAGCCAATGTTAAAGGCAGATTGTTTGTCACCATGTATCAACAGGGTGAGGGCATGGCGTTTCGCAAGAGGAAGAAGAACGACGCAAGTGTGCCAGCAAGTTCCCCTACCTTACCCCCTCCACCTGGGGATTTACCACCTCCACCATCACCAGAAATGGCTATGCCACTGCCTCCAGCCCCTACTCCGCCGAGTGAACCACTCCCAGCAGAAATCCAGGAACCTGTTGTCGAAGAGGTCGAGGTAGAAGTCATAGAGGTCATTGAAGAGGGGGAAGAGGATCCCAATTATGCTGATATGTGGCAAAATAGAACCGATAAATCCCTACAACAAATGTATGGCCACATTGATCGTTTAGGCTCCAGTGATGTGGGTAGTCTTCTAGAGCGATATGCTGACAGATTTGGACATGATTTAGATAGAGAAATAATCGTGATGAGAAAATCTGAAAAAGAAACCACAAGAGATTCCGCTCCTGTTGTCGAATTACTGTCGGTTCCTGAAGACTCCTCGGATGCTGGAGAAGAAGATGAGGAGATGGTAGATGTTCAAGAACGCCTTACTGAATTAGAATCAGAAATGCGTCCACTGAAAAAGAAATTTGATGCTGCAAAATCAAAGAAGAAGCAGGCTGCAATCGCTAAATTTGGTAATCTCCTAAAACCGATGGTAGATGAACGGAAATTGTTGAAGGGTGTACTTGCAGGCGATATCGATTATTCCGAACTTGAGGAGTACGATGCCCAAGAAGAAATTGAAGACGATGAAGATGAAGACGAAGATCAGAATTTCAGTGACTTCTTCGATGTTGTGAATAACTTATTAGGTGATATGCCAGAAGATTTCATCAATGATTTCATTTCATCTAAAAACTTCAAATTATTTGAGAGAGTTGGGGCTGCTGCTAGTTCAACAACAACTGCAACTCGTAAAAAATTCTTCAATATGGTGAATCAAGAATTGGGAACTATACCTGACGATAAACTACAGGAATTTATGGCAACCCCTGGATTTCAACTATTCATCGAGATGAGTGAGATATATGGAGAGTGATACTAATGGGATTACTTGAGAAAGCTGGACAAATGCAAAATGAAGAAGCGACAAAGCCTGCAAAAAAGAGCAAGCCTAAGCCAGTAAAAGCAGCAAAGGCTGCGAAGAAAACTAAGCGAAAGCGTACATCTAAAAAGAAAACAGATGATTTAGATGATATTGAAGTTACACCAAAGGTTGCAAAGACACTACCCGATGAATATGTTATTGCCAAGAGACCGGCTAGATTCGCGCGAAGCCTTGTAGATTTTATCGTATCTTTCGGTTGGGCTGTACCAATTGTTGTAATCAGTCTCTGGGGAAGTATGTTTGACGGAACATATTTCATTATCGGAGGTGCTCTCTTATCAATCTTCAATTTAGTAGCAATGCCGTTTATGACAAATCGTACAGTAGGTAATTATGCTTCATTAACACAATATGTGACACACAAAGGTAAACCACCAGTTTTCCTTCATCAGACATTGAAAGCGATGACCATGCTCTATATCGCATTAGGCCTATTCCTTGTTTTATCAGCAGGAGTGGGTACTACTGCAGGAGCAAACACAGTGAATTTAGGCATCGGTCTAGCAATTCTTGCAATCCCTCTTTCAGACTGGGTTATTGCAAAGGTACGCCATGAAACAAAGCAAGGACTTTGGGATTCTATTTTCTTTGCATATATGGTAAGCCACACACGTTCAGATGATGCTGAATCATCCGGATTCTTTGGTAAGTTGGAATCATCTGGTGACTGGTTGAAAGACAAGGGTTGGCTAGGAGACGAAAGTTCAGAAGATTAGAGTCAATCATAGGACTGAAATACAATCTTTCATCCTAATTGCGTTACTATCTCTTCAATATATTGCGAGGGAATTATTCTTCCTTCTTCTGCTTGGCGAATTCACGCATATCCTCTGCAGTAGTTCCTTCAGCAATACCTTCTAAGTCGGTTTCATCTACAATTTCCCTTCCAAGTAAGGTTTCAATGATATCCTCCATTGTAATAATTCCAGTAGTACCACCGAATTCATCTTTGACGATTAATATCTGTTCTTTATGATCTAAAAGGATATCCAGTGCTTCATCAACAGATTGAGTAGGGCCGACTGGTTGAATATCTCTCATCAACTCTACCATCTTAACATCGTGCTCATCGTTTGCTGCACTCATCAGAATTTGATTTCTTAATACAAACCCTTTGACATCATCTATTGTTTCACCTTGGACTGGGAGCCTACCGTGTACCATGATTGGCATTTCTTCCAAAACTTGTTGTACAGTATAAGTGTCAATAACTGAGGTAATCACCACTCTTGGAGTCATTACTTCACTGACTTTAATATCTCTAAGTTTCAATAGATTATGAATTACCTTCTCTTCATCTGCTTCAATTGTTTTTTCTTCCTCCGCCACATCGACAAGCGCTACTAACTCATCCCTCGTCACAGTTTCTTGCTCGGGCGTGGGGAATAATTTCTTAGTCCATTGAATCGGGGCAACTATCCATATTAATCCATAAATTAAGATTTGTAAAAGGAAAGCCGCAGGTGTTGCTAAACGCTTAGAATAAAGAGTGCCTAGAGTTTTTGGTAAAATTTCTGAAAATAATAAAACACCCAAAGTCAAAATTGCTGAGGCTACACCTACAATCAGATCTAATTCAGGGCTACCTGCATATAATTTGGCAACTTCGGTTCCTACCCCAATAGCACCCACGGTATGAGCAATTGTGTTGAGAGTGAGAATCGCGGTCAAGGGGCGTTCAGGGTCAGTTTTGAAAACACGCCATAAATTTGCAAAGCGTTGTTTTTTTGCTTCCATCATCGCAACATTAGAGATTGATGTTGAGAGCAGGACTGCTTCTAAAATACTACATAAAAACGAGACACCAATTGCCAAAACGGCATAAGTGACGAGGAGAGTGTAACTCATCGGATTTCTATTCTCCACCGGCTAACCTTGCGCACGACAGTATCTCCATGTGGCCTTAGCCTTTGAATCTACCTTGACCTATCATAAAAAATCAAAAAATTTAATCTTGTACAACAATAAGAATAGGTATTGCCATTAACGACCTGTTCCGCCCCCGAATCTATGGGAGAGCCTGAGCATGTTCTCATCTGCGTAGCCTGGCCCTACGCCAATGGCCCATTACACCTTGGTCATGTTGCCGGATGTTACTTACCACCAGATATTCATCTTAGGTTTGAGAGAGCACTAGGCAACCGGGTATTACTCGTTAGTGGTAGTGATGAGCACGGGACTCCAATCACCGTTACCGCTGAACAAGAAGGAGTCAATCCCCAAGATATAGTTGACAAATATCATGCAATTAACAAACAAGCACTACTCAATCTTGGTTGTGCTTGGGAACCAAATATAGATCCAAGAGGAGTTGAATATGGTGGTGCATTATTCAATCGAACATCCGACCCACGGCACAAAAAATATGTGCAAGAGAATTTTCTAGCATTGTATGAGGCGGGTATGTTTGAGAAAAAAACAATGCAACAATACTACGAACTGCGAGATGATGGTGATGGGCGATTTTTACCTGACAGATATATTGAGGGGACTTGTCCGAATTGCCAATACGAATCTGCACGAGGCGATCAATGTGATGAGTGTGGTACAACCTACGAAGCATCTGAGTTATCCTCACCACATTCAAAGATGAATCCTAATGCAGATATCGAAATCAGAGATACAGACCATTTCTTCTTCCGTTTAGATTTATTTCAAAAATCCCTAGAACTTCATTCTAAAGATAATTGGGATAACTGGAAAACCAATGTTAAGGCGATGACAAAATATTGGTTAGACATGGGCTTGCGACCTCGTGCTGTTACTAGAGACTTAGATTGGGGTATTGAATTACCACTTGATGGGGAAGAATGGCGAGGCAAGTGTGTATATGTGTGGTTCGAGGCCGTCCAAGGGTACTACACTTGTGCGCGAATCTGGTCACAAGAGTTTGGTGAGGGCCATCCTGATGGAGAATCTGCTTGGGAGAAATGGTGGAAAAACCCAGAAACTGGAAAGCAGCCACGTCATCTATATTTTTTAGGAAAAGACAATATTCCATTCCATACAGTAATTTGGCCAGCATTAATTATGGGATTAAATAATACAGATAAAGAGGTATCGCCTGATTCAGATATGCGTCCTGGGATAGGAGAATTACACTTAGAAGATAATGTTCCAGCGATGGAATACTTGATGTTAGCAGGGGGCCAATTCTCTAAGAGTCGGAAACACGCTGTTTGGTTGCCAGCATTTCTCAATAGATTCCAACCTGATACACTGCGCTATTATTTATCAATAAATATGCCTGAAAACCATGATACCGATTTTAATTGGCCCGATTTTGTTGAAAAAATTAACAATGAACTAATTGGTACTTATGGTAATTTTGTACACAGAGTAATGACTTTAGCAGCCCGTTTAGATGATGAGTCTGGCGAAAATCCACTAAGTAAATATGATGATTTATCATTAATAGAGGATGAAATTGCCAAGATATCTCAACTGCATACAAATATCACATCAAGCCTTCAAAAACATCGATACAAAGAGGCTTTGCGCAGCGCGATGAACATGGCCCAATTAGGAAACCAAATGTTACAGGAAGCAACACCTTGGAAATTCCTCAATGAACCAGATGATGTTGATGAAGAATGGCGTAGCCAAAGGCACAAGTCACTGGCAAAACTTGCATTTGGTTGGAAAATTGCTAGAACTTTAGCAATAGTCACTCAACCTTTCATACCTTTCAGTGCACAACAATCATGGGTAAATCTTGGTCTTAAAGGTGAAGTAGCTCAGGTTTCGTGGAGTGACGCCTTAGACTGGGAGAGTGAAATGACGTGGAGTGGAGAAGAACCTAAGCCGTTATTTACCAAACTCGATTTAGATGAGATTTTAGCCCAAGAAAAACAACTTGCAGAGCAATCATCAACATCCGAGTCAAAAGACCCATCCCACGGGGTCAAAGGTGGGAAAAAAAAGGAGAAAGAAAAAATGAGTGAAGCACCTGAAGGAATAACCTACCTTGATTTTGAGATCTTCATGAAGGTAGAATTGAGAACGGGACGGATTACAAATGTAGAAGACCACCCTAATGCCGACAAATTGTATGTTGTTTCTGTAGATGATGGAAGCGCAGAAGGGCGTGTAGTCTGTGCTGGATTAAAACCATATTATTCGATAGAAGAAATGACTGGGAAATCTGTTGTTTTCGTTGCAAATCTAGAACCTAGAAATTTACGTGGGGTAATGAGTGAAGGCATGTTATTGGCTGCAGATGATGGTGAGGGAAACGTAAAATTAATTTCCATTGATGGTGAAATTTCTGTTGGGTCTCTTGTTAGGTGATGCTTTGAAGTTGTATCACAACCCTAGATGTTCTAAAAGCCGGCAAACACTCGATTTGGTTTACAATGAATCACCAGAAATTGTGCTATATTTGAAAAATCCATTATCCAAACAACAAATTCAAGATTTGATTTCACGCCTCAAGGACCCGATTTCCGAACTAATTAGATGGGGCGACAAAGATGCCCCAAACAAACCGGAACATATTGATAGCCAAGTGATTATTGACTTACTCGTTGAAAATCCTAAATTGATGCAACGGCCAATACTCGATAATGGAATAGTTGCAATTATCTGTAGACCACCAGGAAAATCACTAGATCTGATGTAATTTAAAACTAATCCGGCTTATCGAAGAATTCCCATTGTAATTCTATGAGTTCAGCATTTGATTTCGCGTGTGAATATGCTTCTAATGGCTCTTTGTTTAATCTCAAAAATTCACCTCCAAATTTGAATGGTTGAAGAATATCTTTCGCTTGTTCCCATTCATTAATCAAAATAAGGCAAACAGCCAAGGCCTCAACCGTTGATAATCTACCTGGTTTGCCCCAAGATACTTCATTTGCTGCTAATAACAATGGCAATGTTCTTGGTTTTAATTTTGGAGATTTAATTTTTACATCTTCAAATGAAACATCACATTTTTTCCAAGAACAATCTAAGGCTACTATCGAAGCACCTCGCTTAATTTCTGGAATATCATCGGGCCCTAGAATTTCACCCGCTAAAGGGTCAAGCAAGAATCCTCTTCTTGGGGGGCGTTTGAGGGAATTATGAATTATTGCTAATTCCAATCGTCCCAATTTGCGTGCAGTACATTTCTTCGGGTCGTCTTGAGAAAGGTGTATGATATGCAAAGGGACTGAAGAGATAGATTACTCCCCCTCTTTACGAGCCATTTTGATTAAATCACCTAAGTTTAGTGAGCGGGATTCTTTATTTCCAACAGTTCGTTCAACTGCAATGTCTGATAATTCTCTTAATAGAGAAATTTTGAGTGATTTTTCAAATTTTTTTATGACTGCATCGCCGGGCCGTTTTCCACTTTCTGTACGTTGAATTATGTTGATTTTTTCTTTCATTTTCAATGCAAGTGTTCGCTGGTCCCAGCCCCTGTTTTCACGTGCTTCTCGTATGATTGATGGAAAATCATCAACTAATTCCTTGCCATCTCTGACCATGATATCTTTGCCAGCGGTTCCAAGGCCACCATAACCACCGGAAGTGGCAGCAGATGTCTTCCTGTTTACCCGAGCGACGTTTTTGGCTGCCTCGTCCGTATCGGGATTATATCCCATTTTAACTTGACACTTACTACATCCCTCAACAAAAGCTCCATGCAAAGACATTCGCTTAGTTGAAACGCTAACGGCTCCACATAACTCGCAATTTCCCATTGACCTCGCTTGGACATAAGGCCAACCCTATTTTAGACCATCTTCGCGCCAATCAAAAAACGCTCTAGAATACTATTTTGTTTGCATTCACATTGTGATACATTATTAGAGGTTAACAAACCCCCACAAATCAGGAATTAGTATGGTATCCGACACCGACGCAATTTCACCTAAAGATGATGACCAATCTTCGCATAAGGTTGGAACAATAGCTGAACGGACTATTACTAACTTAGAAGATAAGTTTGAGGAATTAAGGTTACAGACTCAACAGTTATTATCAGATCGAATTGATTTAGAAAATCGAGTGGCAAAACAAAAATCAAAAATCAGTCGTTTAAGTGAAGAAGTTAGGCTCATGCGGATGCCACCACATGTAATAGGAAATATACAAGATATCCTAGACAAAGAACGGGCGGTTGTACGGTCAAGTAATGGCACGGTTTTCTTAGTTACATACAATCAAGGAATTGATGAGACTCTTCTGAAACCCGGAGCAAGGGTTGCGCTTAACCAAGATACTCTTTCCATAATTGATGTGCTGAACGATGCGTGGGACCCCTTAGTCATGGGCGCGGAAATGATTGAAAAACCTGAAACTTCATTTTCAGACTTGGGTGGTTTAGAAGAACAAATCTCACTTATCAAAGAATCAATTGAGTTGCCACTAACAAATCCACAAGCATTCACCAAATTTGGCATCGAACCTCCCGGCGGAGTTATCTTAGTTGGACCTCCTGGTTGTGGAAAAACAATGCTTGCTAAGGCAGTAGCAAATAGTACTGATTGCACATTTATCAGGTTGGTTGCAAGTGAATTAGCACAGAAATATATTGGAGAAGGAGGCAGAATGGTTAGAGAATTATTTGATCTTGCTAGAGAACGCTCTCCGTCTATCGTTTTCATAGATGAAATTGATGCAATAGGTGCAAAACGCCTCGATTCTGCAACCAGTGGAGATAGAGAGGTGCAGAGAACACTAATGCAATTACTCGCAGAATTGGATGGCTTTGACTCATTAGCAGATGTCAAATTAATTGCTGCAACAAATCGGCCAGATATACTTGATGAAGCACTTCTTCGACCTGGAAGATTTGATAGAGTGATTGAAATCCCATTACCTAAAGAAGAAGCAAGATTAGCAATTTTAGATATCCATATGAAAGATATGCCAATTACAAAAGGTGTTAGCATGAACAATATCGTAACAGCAACTGAAGGGTTATCCGGAGCCGAATTAAAAGCACTTGTTGTGGAAGCAGGGATGTGTGCAATTCGGAAAAATAAGAACAAAGCCACAAAAGCAGATTTTACAGCAGCCTTGGAAACAATTCTAAAGAAAAGAACCGAAAAGAAGGGTGAAGCCCCTAACAGTTTGTGGTCTTGATTGAGAATCTGATTTCACCCCTTCTACAATGGAGTCATTAACATGGAACGACAATTAGTTGAGTGCGTACCGAATTTTTCGGAAGGAAAAGATGAAAAAATTATTGATGCTATTACAACAGCTATGTTGTCTGTCAAAGAAGTACGTTTATTGGACGTTGATATGGGAGCAGATTTCAATCGAACGGTGGTAACGATCGTAGGTCCCCCAAATGCAGTAGTTGAGTCTGCCCTTAGAGGTACAAAAGTTGCTTTAGATTCTATAGACATGAGCATTCACACAGGAGAACATGCTCGAATGGGTGCGATTGATGTTGTGCCATTTATCCCTGTTTCTAACATCAATATGGAAGAGTGCATAGCGCTTGCAGAGAATTATGGTGAAGAGGCTGCTAAGCGATTTGGTCTACCAGTTTACTTGTATGCAAAGGCTGCTAGAAGAGATGACAGAATTAATCTTCCAGATATTAGGCGAGGAGAATATGAATCATTTGAAGAGAAACTAGGTCACTCAGATTGGGCTCCAGAATATGGGCCTTCAATTTTCAATTCTAAAAGTGGAGTAACCGCCACTGGGGCAAGGTCAATTCTGATAGCATACAATGTCAATTTAGATACAGATAACAAAAGTATAACCAACAAAATTGCCGGCAAATTACGTTCTAGCGGGATTCTAAAGAAAGACGCAAACGGTGAAAAAATAATAGGAGAAGATGGAAAAGCAGAACGAATACCTGGACGTTTTGAATGTTTACAAGGAGCAGGCTGGATGTATGATGAAAATACTGCCCAAGTTTCGATGAACTTGCTTGATTATACTATCACTGGTCTACACGCGGTAACAGATGCCATTAGAGAATTAGCATCTGAAACAAATAATTGCACGACTGCTGGAGAATTAGTTGGGCTCGTGCCCTTGCAAGCAATTTTGGATTCGGGTCGGCATTATTTAGGACATGATGCTGAGGAATCTGTATTAATTGATAATGCTGTAAAAGGATTACAACTTGACCAATTAGGAGATTTCATAATTGAACAGCGCATCATTGAATACGCAGCGGGTGTTTAGCATGACGAATTTCGAAGAAATGACCCTACAGGATTTCTCTAATGCTTTGGCATCATCAAATCCAACCCCTGGTGGGGGTTCTGCTGCTGCAGTTGCCCTCTCCCAAGCGGCTGCACTTACTGTGATGGTTTCTGACATCACTATTGGGCGAGAAAAATGGCAATCTGGTTGGGATGCAGCCGAAGCTGCAAAATTAGTTGCAATGCCTTTAGTTAGTGATGGTTTTACTTTGGCTAATGATGATACTGATTCATTTGTTTCGGTCATGGATTCTTTCAAACTACCTAAAGAAACAAAGGAACAAAAAGAGGCTCGTAGTTCAGCAATACGAGAGGCCACATATCAAGCAGCACTTGTACCACTTCAAACTGCTCAAGATGCGCTTCAATTATTACTCTGCCAAGAACAGTTAGCGCTGACTGGCAATGCAAATGCAGTAACAGATGTAGGCGTAGCAAGTCTTTTGGCAAGTGCTGCTTGTAAAGGAGCATTGTTCAATGTACACATCAATGCAATATCACTCTCAGAAAACTTATCTGAACCATTATTGTTAGAAATAGCTGAAATTAGAAAAATCTCAAAGGAAACTAGTAGGGCAGTGATGAAAGCCGTATACTCTCGTCTTGAAGAATAATCTATTGAATAGACTGTAAAGCAAGTTCTAAGCGATTCATCGCATCAGAGACTTCGTTAACTGAAACAGCGCCAATAGAAATTCTAAACCAACCACTTTCATCTTCTAAGCCAAAGGCTTGGAATGGGATGACGGCTATCCCTACTTCTTCTAGTAGCCACAGTCTAATCTCTTCATTTGTGTTGACTCCCAATGCCCCAAACAAGTTGAATTGTGTAGATAAATAAATCCCGCCTTGTGGGGGAATAAAATCAACTGGCAAGCCAGATTCTTTCATTTTTGACAACCTAGTGAATAAAACCTCCATTCTCTCTGAGATTCGAGAGTCAAGGTCTTCAAAATAGGATTCTAATTTACTATGATCTGAGTAAGTGGCTGCCGCTGCTTGTTGTATAGGCCGTGCAGGCCAAGAACCCATATGGCCAATTAGTGCTATTACTGGTGCAGCGAGTTTTGGTGGCAAAGCCATCCAACCTAACCTCAACCCTGTAGCAGTTAGTGATTTAGAAATGGCATCAAGTGTTATTGTAAATTCAAACATATCTGGCCGAACTTGTACTGGGTGAACGTGCTCTATCCCTTGAGCCGTCATTGTTGAGTAAACTTGGTCATATACTAACATCACCGGTTTTTTTCCATTTTTTCTTCTTTTGTGGTTTTCTGCTAAGATAACGTCACAAATAGCACCTAATTCTTCAGCAGTGAAACAAGTACCGGTTGGGTTTAGAGGTGAGTTTAAAATTAGAACTCTAATCTCTGAAATCCGTTCTTTTACGCCTTCCGCAGTTGGTAGGAATCTGCTTTCAGAATTACCTTCTATAGCAATATCTTTAGCAGAATTTAGGTGAACATAGTAATGATTATTCCAAGCAGGGACTCCGTGGGCAAGAGCTTCACCGGGTTCAAGAAATAGTTTGAATGAGGCGAATAAAACTGGTCTTGCACCACTTCCGACAACGATTCCATCTGAACCGACATTGAGTCCATATTTGTATTCCATCCAATCGGACAAACTTTCCCGCAGTTCTGGAATTCCTGCCGCGGGGGGGTAATTCGTTTGATTTTGATTGACTGCAACTGCTAATTCATTAGTAAAAGAAGGCGGGACTTCAAACTCTTCTGGTGAAAAATCTCCGACTGTGAAGGCTGTTACTTCCTGACCTTCTGCCTTCATTTTTTTTACTTGGGTTGCAATTGAAAGAATCCTACTTCTCTCAATACCGTTGGCCAAGTCTGACAGGTACCATTCCCCTTCTGAGGCCGTCATAAACCCCTTGGAACTGATACAGTCTTTAGACTAAACCATCGGGAATAATGAAATCAATCATTCGCCCCGACAATATTCATGGGCCAGTGGGATGTACTACATACTAGTATTCTAGAAGGGATTCCGGACACCCTACCAGACCACCCGGGTATCGATAAAAGTGTTGACCATGCACCTATTCGGAGAGATGTTCTAACCCCACTAGAGAAACAACTTGCTTTGAAAAATGCGTTACGTTACTTCCCCTCTTCGCAACACGAGGTGCTCGCGCCAGAATTTGCTGACGAACTCAATAGATATGGCCGCATTTATATGTACAGATTCAGACCAAATTTTATTCAAATTAAAGCCCACCCAATTAATGCATACCCAGCAAAATCACAACAGGCAGCAGCCATCATGTTAATGATTCAAAATAATCTAGATGAAAGGGTTGCCCAATTTCCACACGAATTAATTACCTATGGCGGTAATGGTTCAGTGTTCCAAAATTGGGCACAATATAGATTGACCATGAAATATTTGTCACAAATGACTAATTCACAAACTCTCGTGATGTATTCAGGTCATCCTTTGGGTTTATTTCCTTCAAGTGAAGAATCTCCTCGGGTTGTGGTAACAAACGGAATGGTCATTCCAAACTATTCATCCCAAGAAGAATATGAGAAATTCAACGCACTTGGCGTTAGTCAATATGGTCAGATGACTGCTGGATCCTACATGTACATCGGACCACAAGGTATCGTTCATGGTACGACGATAACTTTACTCAATGCTGGAAGAAAGTATCTCAATCTCACAGGAAAGAATGGCATAGCAGGCAAGACATATGTTACTAGCGGATTGGGTGGTATGAGTGGCGCCCAAGCCAAAGCAGCCGTCATCGCAGGGGCTTCGTGTATCATTGCTGAAATCAACCCATCAGCAGCAAATAAACGGCATGAACAAGGATGGCTTGACGTAGTCGAACACGATATTGATGTTGCAATTGATAAAATGGTTGCCTCTGCTGAAAATAATATTGCAATCAGTATAGGATATGTAGGCAATATTGTCTCATTGTGGGAAAGGCTCTGTGAGAGAGGCATTAGAGTTGATTTAGGCAGTGACCAAACTTCTCTCCATAACCCATGGCAAGGAGGTTATTATCCCGTGCAAATAGGTTTTGAGGAAGCAAATGAACTGATGGTCAAAGAACCAGAAAAATTCGTCCAACTTGTAAAAAAATCACTTTGTAGGCATACAACTGCAATTAATGAAATGTGTTCTAATGGAATGCAATTTTGGGATTATGGTAATGCATTTTTACTTGAGGCAAGCAAAGCTGGAGCAGATATTCTAGAATCAGATGGTTCGTTTAGATACCCCTCTTATGTTGAAGATATAATGGGCCCGATGTGTTTTGACTACGGTTTTGGACCATTTCGATGGGTTTGTACTTCTGGAGACCCAGAAGACCTCCTCAAAAGTGACGCAATAGCAATAGACATTCTAACGGGAATGGCTCAAAATAGCCCACCTGACATACAACAACAGATGTTGGATAATGTAAAATGGATTCAAGATGCAGATTCCAACAAAATGGTTGTGGGTTCTCAAGCAAGAATTCTCTATGCTGATGAACAAGGCAGAAGGAGAATCGCAGAAGCATTCAACAACGCCATTTCTAATGGATTGATTTCAGCACCTATTGTCTTAGGGCGTGATCATCACGACGTTTCGGGTACTGATTCACCATACCGAGAAACAGCGAATATCAAAGATGGTTCAATGTTTAATGCGGATATGGCTGTACAGAATTTTGTCGGTGACTCGTTTAGAGGAGCCACGTGGGTCAGTTTACACAATGGAGGAGGTGTTGGTTGGGGTGAGGTCATTAACGGTGGTTTCGGTCTTGTCTTAGACGGTTCTGAAGAAGCCTCAAAAAGATTGAATTCCATGCTTAATTGGGATGTTAATAACGGAATCGCTAGAAGGGCATGGGCAAGAAATTCAGGTGCGGTAACAGCAGCAGAGAGGGCTATGGAAAGAGATTCTACCCTTGATATAACCATACCAAATATAGCCGATGACGATTTAATTTCCAGATTTTTTTCAAGTTAATTGTTCACAAATCCTTTGAGTATAATTAATACCCCTATCCAAGTCGGCGCAAACATGGATTTAGTCTTAGATGGCACCAGCCTCTCAATTGAAGATGTTGAATCTGTTTCTAGAAGAAATGTCAAGGTATCAGTCAGTGATGAAGCCTGGTTAAGAATTAACAATTGTAGAGCGATGATTCAGAAGAAAATCGATGCTCATGAAGTGATGTATGGAGTTACAACAGGTATTGGTGAATTTAGTGAAGTCGTTTTATCACCTGCCGACGTTCAATCATTTCAAAAATTCTTAGTTTACTCTCACGCTGCTGGAATTGGTGAACCAATGCCAATTGAGGTAGTTCGTGGGGCTATGCTGGGGAGGATTAACGTTCACTGCCATGGTAATTCAGGAGGTAGGGTTGAAGTAACACAATTACTCATTGATATGCTCAATCAAGGAGTTACACCCGTTGTCGCTAGCAAGGGCTCTGTTGGTGCATGTGGAGACCTTTCCCCAATGTCACAAATTGCGATGACTATGATGGGCGAGGGGGATGCGTACTACGAAGGAGAGAGGATGGATTCCACTAAGGCTCTGCAATCAGCAGGTCTTGAGCCTTTGACCTTAGAAGCCCGGGATGGATTAGCAATAATCAATGGCAGTAACATGCTGACAGCAATGGCGGCATTGACTCTGTGTGATGCAATTAGATGGTTGAAATACCACGATATATCTGCGGCAATGACTCTTGAAGCATTGAATGCTAATATGACTCCATATGACAATCGACTTCACGAGTTACGTGGGTTCGAAGGTTCTATTAACACTGCGAATAATTTACTTCGCCTGACTGCAGATTCTGAGATATTAGCATCTGCTGGCAAAAAAGTTCAGGATGCATATTCATTAAGATCTACTCCACAAGTAATTGGTTCTCTGAAAGATGCCATTAAGTATGCAATATCTCAAGTTGAAATAGAATTAAATGGTGTTGCAGATAATCCAGTTTTCTTGGTGGATGAAGACAGAGTAATCACTGGTGCAAATTTCCAAGGATCACCTGTAGCACTTCCTATGGAGATGGTAGGTGTTGGACTTTCAATGGGAGCTGTTTTAGCAGAAAGAAGATTAAATCGATTAACAAACCCTGCTCTATCTGGTGGATTACCACCATTCCTGACTGAGCAACCCGGATTACATTCTGGATTAATGGTAGCACAATACACTGCTTGTGCGCTTGTCGCAGAATCAAGAATTCTATCCCACCCTGCTGCAAATCAGAGTATTCCAGCCGCTGCTGACCAAGAAGACTTTGTGAGTATGGGGATGACGACGACCCAAAAAACCAGACAAATAATGGAAAATTGTTTTGGTGTCTTAGCAATTGAAATGATTGCCTCATCTCAAGCAATTGATATTAGAGGTGGTGAAGCTGGAAAAGGGACAGCGATTGCTCACAATATTATTCGCCAAAGTATTGACCATTTAGATGATGATAGAGCCCTGTTCCCAGACCATGATACAATGGTTGAAATTCTACAGTCTGGTTCAATGATAAAGGCAATAGAAGATGAAATCGGCACAATTAATTGAGAATTATCTAGCCTCGGCTAATAAATTCTGAATCTCAGACTCAACTTCATCAAGGCCCGTTAATTGCATGATTCGGAAATGAAGTTTAGTTGCCGAAGTTGTAAATCCTAACTGTTCTAGTTCTCTAATTCTTCTTTCACACTCAGTTGCCCGGCGAACTTTCTCTTCAAACGCAAAATATCTTTCGTGTCTGATTGTTCTATCGTTTACGAGGACCACGGGTTCTAATTCGCTAACATCAAAACCCATTCCTTTCCATTGTTCAAGGCGGCGTTGAAGTATTGCCCTTGACAGGCTTTTTTCTGGAATCCGACTCAATACAACTAATCCTGGCTCAACCTCTATAGCTAAACTATCATCAATCTTACTTTCATCATCAGTTTCTTCAAGTCCTATAGTTGAGTTATCTTCAAGGGTTACATCTTTGATAGGCTCAGAAGTATCATCAGTATTCTTCTGCTCGATGATACTAAAATTAGGTGCTTCGCGTCTGATTTTCGCAACTTGTGTAGATTCAAATGCTAATGGTGAATATGGGAGGACTAAAGTCCAATTTGTATCAACTAATTCATCAGCAAGAGATTGTACAAAATGGATTAATGAATCAAATCCATGTAAATCTGCTAAATATTCCACAGCATCTAACCAAATAATACCTGAATCAGATGAAATTGTGGAGTTAAGAAAGTGATTTATTTTCTCTAAAGCCGGGTCAATCGCATAACTGTCCTGGCGATTCGTAACCCAATGAAATCTGATTGATTGTAGATTTATCCAGCGGGATAAACGAGTTGGTGCAAGGCGGGATAAAACCAGTAACGTACGGTCTTTGGCTGCCATCTGTTGTAACCATACATAACCCTCTCTAGGGTCATCTAACTGGATACCATAAACACGCGAAGAACCTGGTGGCCATGAAGTAGTCATCTTCCCCAATAGGACACTCTACACTTCCTGTTATTGACGCCTTCGGCGTAACTGGCAAATAATGCGCTGATAGAGAATATTTCCATATTATCTCATGAACCATTATATCATCAACGAGTTTGGAAAGTTTGAAGGCGAGAGCAATGCCCAGTGAAGAAGATGAAACAACAGAGCATATTGATGCCGCTCAATGTGGTGCGTGTCAGGCAGAAATTCCAGCAGATTCAGAGAGTTGCTCCGAGTGCGGTGTGTCTTTTTCTGGGGTAAAAGAGGTAAATATGGGAGAATGTGGGTCTTGTAAATCGATTGTACCACTCGATTCAAAATCTTGCCCAAATTGTGACATCGCATTTGTACTAGATGATTTGCTTCAATCTGTAAATTCTTGGATGAAAACTGAGGGGTTATCTGTTGATGACGTTTTTGGGAAATGGGATGATAACGATGATGGAGTTCTTTCAGGATATGAAATCAAAATGGGATTAATTGAAGCAGAAATCGCTGTTCTTCCAAAAAATGAGATTGAACGTTTCATCCACCAATTAGATTTAGATAATGATTCCAAAATTTCCCTCACTGAACTAAACACAGCATTAATGCTTGATGAAGCAGATTCTGATGAGGAAAATGATACATCAGAAGATCTAGATGAAGAAGAATCGGATAGTGATTCCGCAGACGATGAGGAAGAATCAGAAGATGATGCGGATGATGAGGACGAAGATGAATCGGAATCCGATGACAATGATGATGGCAAAGAAGATTCAGACGACGATGACGATGAAGCAGAAGATGATGCGGATGATGAGGACTCTGATGAAGATGATGATTCAGAGGACGAAGAAGATGAATCAGAAGACGATGATGAGGAAGAATCTGATAACGAGAAGGATTCAGATGACGATTCTGAAGATGGTTCAACATTAATTGACGAATTGTCAAAACTTGTAAGAGAATCCGATGAAAATATTAAATCAAGTTTTAATAACTTTGATGCAAATAAAGATAAGAGAATTTCTGCCAAAGAATTCCGAGAAACAGTTGAAGAATATTTCAGTGACTCATTTGATGAAAAGAAAATTAATGAATTGATGGAAGCATTAGATGAAGATGAAGATGGAACCATTGACCTAATCGAATTCGTAGATGGTATAGAATCCCCGGATGCTGTGAAAGACACTATCAAAGAAAAGAAGAAAAAAGAGGGCCCGACTGATACACAGGTTTGGTTGATGAGGAATGAGGAAAACCTATTCCCAATAGGTTGGAGTGTAGCTGGATTAACCCTAATTATGTCCATAATCAATGTTTATGGATTCTTTTCAGCATTATTTAGTTGTGACGAAGGGGATAATTCATGGCTGCTCAATAACGAATGGTGTGCAACTCATACAAAGTTGAATCTACTCAATATTTTCTCACCTAGTGACCCTGCATCATGGAGTGAAAGTGGTTCATGGGGTATTCCTGACATCTTGTTGGTGCTTATCTTAGTAGCACTAATCGGTGGCTCTATTTGGTTCCGTACAGTAGTAAAGGCATGGAAACTTGAGTATCGAAAGAAGAAGAATTCTGATGATTCAACTAATGAAGAATCCGATGAGGATGTTGATTCAGAAAACGATGATGAACAAGAGTCAGATGCGGATGAAGAATCAGATGATGAAGATGATGCAGAGGATGAGGACTCTGATGAAGATGATGATTCAGATGACGATGATGATGACTCTGATGACGATGAAGATTCTGATGATGACGATGACGCTGAAATTGAAGTTGGGTCAAAGGTTGGTGTTGACCATGAAGGAGAAGAATGGCATGGTGAAATTATCGAATTTGATGAAGACGATGATGAAGTCTTAGTCAAGGATGACGATTCAGGGGAAGAATACTGGGTACCATTCGATGCCTTATTCGTGGATTGATGATATGGTAGATGCACTATCGAAATTTGATAGGTTAGTGCAATGTCCTGACTGTGCCTGCCTCACTGAGGACACGGTATTGAGATGCCCTGAATGCGGGTTATTTCATTATAATTTAGAAGAATTAGGGGAAAGAGAACCACAACCAATCGAACACGTACCAGTGGTACAACCGGACCTAAATCCTTCTCTATATAGCCTGAATCCAAATTCCCCACTCCCAATTACCGAAAATGAAGAAGACCACCCCGACCCAACAATAAATTGGGCTGATTCAAATAATGACTTTGCTTTTGAATCAGATGACAGACCTCTGAACATCGAGACAAATGACGAGGTGAAAGAGCAGGGTGATAATGATGAGTGATTTATTGCATTTAACACAACATCCGGGTACCAATCCAAAATCATTCATATCTTCAATTTGTGCAACTGAAATTGTTGATGGGGATACCTGGGTTGAACTAACAGAATCATACTTTTATCCATCTGGCGGAGGCCAACCAGCAGATCATGGGCTATTAGAAAATGAAGGAGGAGTATTCTCAATTCAAAACGTGAAAAAAGGAAAAAGACTACTTCACAACATTGGAAATCTTGATAATAAAATATTAGATTTTGGGGGACCAATGACAGCCTCTATAGATATTGATAGGCGTAATCTTTTGAGCAGAATGCATACCGCTCAACATCTATTATCAGCTGCTGCTGACGAATTGTTTTCAGGGAACACAATTGGTAACCAGATAGGATTAGAAAAGACAAGAATTGATATCGGAATTGAAGACCGCTCAAAATTTGATAAAGAATCCTTAGAACAATTAGTCAACGATAGCATTGAACAACAAATTCCGGTCACTATGAGCCAAGAAAAACGTACTAACCTAACCTCAAACCCACTGGTTCGAGTCAATCTAGAATTATTACCAAAGAATGTAGATGAACTACGAGTTATAACAATTCAAGGGAGAGATATTTGCCCTTGCGCTGGTACACATGTAGCGAACACCAAAGAAATAGGTGAGATTCAAATAAACAAAGTAAAATCAAAAGGTGCTGGTAAGTTGAGAGTTGAATATTCATTGGTATAATTTTACATTCATCTCTTTCAATAAATCGAAAATCCTAATTTTATGGGCCCGGGCGGAATTGAACCGCCGATCTTCGCCATGTCAAGGCGACGTCATAGCCCCTAGACCACGAGCCCGATATTTTGATTGCAGAGAGTTCATCCGATAATTTTGGATATTTTGCCAGTACAACCATCTTCTGAACAGTGACCAGCAACCCTAGTTCGCCCATTACTCATTTTGATGAGTTTACCATCACGAACAGGACCATATGTCTTACACTTCAAACAGAAGCCTTCGTATTCCGCCATTGCAACGGACCCATCCAATGGCGACGCAAATATGAATCCTCCGCGCGAAGTAAAAATTTTGTCTGAGGATTTCCTAAGTGATACAAGATAGTAAATTTATACCTTCACCCCCTAGGCTCTGAAGGGTAAATATCCAATTCTTTTGATTCACGATGGAAAAATGGCCACGGAAACGTGCCACTGCTCCATAATTGTCAAATCCATGCAGATTGCAGTAAATCGTTCTATGACGGATAATACACATTATCAGCCCCTCCGGGGTGTGGTATTTCGCCAATGTTTGTTGATTGATTATTGGAAGTAACCTGATAGGAAAAAAACAAAATCTAAATCGTTTTGAAAATACGCCATAAGTTGTTACAGATTTACTTGTTGTATCTAATCAATAGTTGGAGGTGATCCACCCGCCATTTGACAATGTCCCCAAAAATTGTTGTTCGGAATCTTGTTTATACCACCCATCGATATTTTCATCCCAAAGTATGTTCAGAGATGCTGGTCCTCCCTCACTGATTGTGCCTAACTTGCCATCCCTTCCTTCTAGTAAAGAGCAAGCGCTATTTCTCGATGATGCCACTAGGGTTGCTAATGATGGGATGCCCGATTGTTCAATTGCGATGCTGGAGATGAATGGTAAGGAAAGACTTGGGCAATTAGGATTGAAATCAGTAGCCAATGACCAAGCCCACTCATTATCTAAGCATTGTTGGAAAGGAGGCCAGTGGTCAAGACCTAACACATATGGTGTTGCTGGAAGGAAACCCTGGATAACCCCGGCTTTATGACACGCATCTCTTGCATCATCCGTACTCCATCCGGCATGGTCTGCAGTTAACGCGCCTAATTCTGCAGCGAGTTGTGCCCCTCCGCAATCTGAAAACTCATCTACGTGTAATCGTATTTCCAATCCTTGAGATTTAGCCTCTTTACAGATATCTTCTGTTTCCTCAAGTGTAAACCAACCATTCTCACAGAATACATCAGCATAGGTTGCAATGCCCTGTTCTACAACTTCTGGCAACTGTTCGGACAATATTTCTTCTACATATTGGGATTGTGTCATCTCCTTTGGAACAGAATGTGCACCCAACCAAGTTGATGTAGTTTCAATCTGAAAATCGAGTCCAACTTGATTAGTCGCGATAAGTAATTTCAATTCATCTTGTGTAGTTAAACCATAACCACTCTTAGTTTCCATGAAAGTAGTGCCAAAACTCTCAGCAGTTTCCAGCCTTTCTTTTGCAGAAAATATTAATTCTTTGAGGCTGGCTTTTCTTGTCTCACCAACTGTTTTGTTTATTCCCCCGCCCATTTCAGATATTTGTTGGTAAGTATAACCTTGTTCACGTAACGCCACTTCATTTGAGCGGTCACCCGTCCACACAAGATGTGAGTGCCCATCGACTAAGCCTGGTATTATGGCTTTACCAGCTAAATCCCACACCTCTAAATCACCGTTTTTTAATATAGTTGGCATGTTTGAATCTAACTTCATTTGCTGAAAGTATTCAAGTTGTAATTCATCAGAAAAACCAATTTTCTCTATCTTCTTATCATTCGTTAAAATTGCCAACCCCGCCGGGTGAATAAGTACCTCATCATCATGCATTTCAGCCCCTACTAATGGTCCTTCTATACCATTTGGAGAAAGGTGAGCAACTGGTCCAAGATTGAGTAACAAGCGCCGCATTGATTCCGCGGACACACTACAGGCTTGAAATGATGTGGCCTACTCGCAGTGATTGTTGAATACTATGGTTGGGGGTATTACAGTAGGAATTGAGTCCACTGCTCACACCTTGTCAATTGGAAGCGTTGATTCAAAAGGCTCGCCTTCAGCATCATTTTCAGCATTTTACAGGCCTGATGAAGGCGGCATCCATCCGCGCGAAGCGGCCGACCACCACGCCGAAAAGGCATATTCATTAGTAAAACAACTATTACAATCCGGAATCACTCCAGATTCGGTATCAGCAATTGCCTTCAGCCAAGGACCAGGACTTGGGCCGTGTCTTAGAGTGGGCGCAAGTGTTGCTAGAGCACTGGCTAGTAAATGGGATGTTCCATTAGTTGGAGTGAATCATTGCGTAGCACATATTGAAATTGGCCGGGAGCAATGCAGAATGGATGACCCTGTTTTGTTATATGTCTCGGGAGGAAATACCCAAGTTATCGCTCGGATGGGTGATAGATATCGAGTACTTGGAGAAACCCTAGATATTGGAATTGGAAACATGTTAGATAAATTCGCTAGAGGTCAAGATCTACCATTCCCTGGAGGTCCTAAGATAGAGAAGTTAGCAACTTCTTGGAGGGAGGAAAACAAGGATGCAACCCTTGATGACTATCAATTGCCTTATGCCGTACACGGGATGGATTTGGCTTTTTCTGGCCTACTTACGGCTGCCTCACGATTAGTTGAAAGAGGAGCCGAATTAGGCGCCGTTTGTTGGAGTTTACAAGAACATTCTTTTGCAGCTTGTATTGAAGTTGCAGAGAGGGCAATGGCCCATACAGGAAAAACCGAATTATTGCTAGGTGGCGGTGTTGCTTGCAATAAGAGAATTAAAGAAATGGGCGAAATTATGGCTATAGAAAGAGGTGCTGAATCAGATGCACCCGCCCCCCAATTCTGTGTTGACAATGGTTCGATGATTGCAACTTTAGGGCGACTTCAAGTTCTAAATGATGGTGGGATTTCGTATGAAAACTCAGCGGTTAATCAGGCTCTAAGAACTGATGAAACACCAATTTCTTGGACTTAGTTGAGACTCAAAACTAGCCGAGCAATACTGTAAGAGTTATGAGGGGTCGGCAGTAGGCCGCACCACACAAGGGGTGTAACTGGTTGGCAAGGAAGAAGAAGAACGACCCGTTCAACCCATTCGAAAAAGGTGCTGCAACAAAGAAAAGAAAAACTAGTTTCCAAAAACCTAGGGGAGCCTCAAAACCTGCACCAGCACGTCGTTCACCACCAACTTTAGACCCCTTGCCTTCTGCAATAAAAGACCCCACTCCAAAACCTGCTATACCCCAATCTCATCTTAAACCCAAAAGTTCCCCGGTCCCAGAAGTTGAAAAACAAGAACAGAAACCTACTTCTGAGGAAGAAATCGTTGCAGAATCTCCGCCTGTAGATGAAATAGAGGAAAAGTCAATTGCAACAGAAATTGAAGTTATTGAAGCAATTGCCCCCGAAGGTCCTGCCTCCGCAGTAGGAAAAGTAAGAGGCATTGGCCTACGTCAGCAACTTGAAGAGAAAGAAACTGATGAAATTGAAGACTCCGATCAAGATAGGGTCAGTGATTTAATAGCAGAAAGTAAGGCTTTGGCAGTTGATTCAGGAATCAAAATCGAAGGTGAACCAAGTAAAGACAACAAACCAATTTCTAAAGCCGCTGAAGCAGCACGAAGTATTTTGGTTGAATCAAAATCAGCAAGTGAAAAGGCCTTCGAAAAACGAAGCAAAATGATTGCTAAAAAACGTAAGACAAGAGCCTCATCTGCTCCATCGAAAAGAGTAGTCAAATTGAACCGCCGGAAATACATGGAATTCAAGGTTGATGTCAGAGAAATAATGGAAGAAGAAAATGTTGAAGAAGAGCATAGAGCAAATCTTCTTGGTTCAACTTGGGCCAAAGGTGAGCGCCAAGGTATAGATGCGGCAATAGAATTCGTAGAGCAAAAATTAGATGACCAAATCATCTCTGAAATGACTGCGGAAAGAATTATCAAAGTCCTGAAAGGATATAGGAAAGTGAGATGAATGACAACAATAGAAAATGAAAAAGTGGCTATGGTACACTATCGAGGGACTTTCCCTGAAGATGGTGAAGAATTTGATTCAAGTCATGGAGGGGAGCCTTTAGGGTACCTAGTCGGCGCAACTCCGCCAAATATGATTCCTGGATTTGAAAGAGAAATGATGGGGGCTGAAGTTGGTGAGAAAAGAGAATTTACTCTTATGGCTGAAGATGCATATGGAGAACAAACAGATGAGGCAGTGATGGATATTCCAGCAACAGAATTCCCTGAAGATTTAGAGATGGAATTAGGAATGACTTTGATGTCTGCCATGGGTCCATTCCGTATTGTAGGAATTACTGATACCACAGTAAAATGTGACTTTAACCATCCATTGGCTGGCCGAGCTTTGAAATTTGAAGTAGAGGTAGTTGATGTTAGAGATGCCTCGGCTGAAGAAAAGGAACACGGCCATGTTCACGGTGAAGGCGGCCACCACCACTAATTAACCAAAAATAATGACCCTTACCAACCCCTCCGACACAGCGAGGGCGGCCTATGGCGGATGAAGATAAACATTTCAAAACGCGTTCGGGCATCCCAATTCCTGATGTCCCTGACCACAATTTTGGTAATGGTGAGGATGTTGGTGAACCGGGTAGCCCACCATATTTGAGAGGAATACACAAATCAATGTATAGAGAAAAAACGTGGACGATGCGGCAATATGCAGGTTTTAGTTCTGCTAAAGAAACCAATGAAAGATTCCTATCTCTTCTCGAAAAGGGCCAATCTGGTCTTTCGGTAGCATTTGATTTACCTACTCAATTAGGTTTAGATTCCGATGATGACTTATCTTTAGGAGAGGTTGGTAAAGTTGGAGTAGCGATTGATAGTATTCATGACATGAGATTATTATTTGACAAAATCGATATGGCATCCGTTTCTACCTCAATGACAATAAATGCCCCTGCATCTATCTTATTCGCAATGTATGTTGCTGTTGCTCAAGAAAGAGGGACCGATATATCATCAATAAGAGGGACGATACAGAATGATATTCTAAAAGAGTACATCGCAAGAGGGACCTATGTTTTCCCCCCTAATGAGTCCCTTAGATTAATTACAGACGTAATGCATTGGTGTAAAGAGAATACACCTCGATGGAATACTATTAGTATCTCAGGATATCATATCCGTGAGGCAGGCGCTACCGCTGTAGAAGAACTAGCATTTACATTATCTAACGCACTTGCTTATGTCGAGGCAGCAGTTGATTCAGGATTAGATGTAGATGAATTTGCTCCAAGGTTATCATTTTTCTTCGGGTGCCATAATGACTTTTTTGAAGAAGTAGCAAAATTTAGAGCCGCAAGGAAATTATGGTACGATCTGATGAATGAAAGGTTCTCCCCGAAAAATCCAAAATCAGCAATACTTCGATTCCATACCCAAACTGCGGGGGTTACTCTTACTGCCCAACAACCACTCAATAATATCGTTAGAGTGTCTTATCAAGCCCTTTCTTCTGTGCTTGGTGGAACCCAATCCCTTCACACAAATTCATTTGATGAGGCAATAGGACTTCCTACAGATGAATCCTCAACAATCGCACTGAGGACTCAACAGATATTGGCTAATGAAACTGGAATTCCTGATGTTGTAGACCCATTGGGCGGCTCATGGTATGTTGAAGGCCTTACAACTAAACTTTACAATGAATCGAAAAAATTGATTGAGGAAATCGATTCATGCGGAGGCGCACTAACGGCTATTGAAAATGGATTCCAACAACGCCATTTGCACGAATCTGCTTGGGCTGAGCAGGTTGCCCAAGACAAAGGAGATTTACTCGTTATTGGGGTCAATCACGCTCTTGAATCTGATGCCATATCGGAATTGAAAGGGCAATCAGTTGACTCCTCATTAGGTGAAGCACAATGCAAACTGCTGGCTAATATTCGCACCAGTAGAAATGCAGATAATGTTTCAGCGGCATTAGCAAATGTCAACAATATCGCTCAAAGTGGGGGAAATACAATGCAGGCAATTTTAGACGCTGTGAAAGCAGAATGTACCATAGGTGAAATAATGAATGCACTAAAGAAATCATTTGGCACTTGGATGGCACCGAGTGGAGTATGAGGTGGATAAATGAGCATCAGATTAGACCATATTGGTATTGCTGTCAATGATTTAGAACAAGGTGTAAAATTTTGGGAACTCTTGGGGCTAACAACCACTAAAGAAATTGAAACCAATGAAGAACAGGGGGTCAAGATCCTCTTTCTGTCTCCATCATCAGGACAAGTCCCAAGTTTAGAATTGTTAGAACCAACCGGACCTGACACACCAATTGGCCAATTCATAAGTAAACGTGGCCCAGGAATCCAACAACTAGCCTTTGAAGTTGATGATATATCTCAAATAATCTCTCGATTACAATCCAATGGTGTTCAAATGATAGATGAAATCCCAAAAATTGGTGCAGGTGGTAATAAAATTGCATTTGTCCATCCAAAATCAACCGGTGGAGTCTTAGTAGAACTTGTTGAGAAGTGATAAGGCTGTGTTGAGTAATGGTCAAAACAGGAGGGGCAGTCGGACAACTATGCAAGCCTGTATCAACCACCTGATGAACGCCGACAACCTCACCTTAGAGATGGTACAACAAGAAGTAGAATTCCTCAAAACTACACTTGAAAACCTGAGAATTGATGGCACAATTTCAAATGATTCTTACTTAGATGCAGGCGCTGTAGAGGGTGGTCTTTCTATGCTTGCAAATTTAATTGAATTGGGAGTTTCTTCTGACGAGGTTAGTGAACACCTCCGTCAATTACACGAACGCGCAGGGAGAATTGATGAAGCACACCCAACCCTTGGCCCAAGTGTGGCGGCAAGCCGCTAGAGAATGGTCGCATGGCTCGAACCCTCCTTTCTATTCGTGAGGTGTCAAAGAGTTTCGGCGATGTTGAAGCGCTGAAAACGATTTCACTAGATCTAAACAGAGGAGATATTGTAGGCCTCGTTGGAGGAAATGGGGCTGGTAAAACAACCTTACTAAGACTCCTCTGCGGTTTATACAAACCGAGTGACGGAAATGTTGTATTCATTGATGATGGAGGTGCAGAACACCCTATTCACAAAGTGCGAAGTAACCTTGGTGTCGTGCCTGAAGCCACTGGTCTTTATGCTAGATTGACAGCGTGGGAAAACATTCGTTATCACTCAAGATTGAACAATATTGATGATAAAAAAGCCTGGAATAGAACCCTACGGTTAGCCCAAGCATTGGATATGGAAGGAGATTTACAACGCCAAACACGAGGTTTCTCACGAGGTATGAGACAGAAAACTGCCCTACTACGTGCATTATCCCATGACCCTGAAATTCTATTATTAGATGAGCCAACAGGTGGCTTAGATGTTACCTCAGCTCGGAGAGTTAGAGATTTAGTAAGGAAATTAGGTGACGAGGGACGGACGGTAATTTACAGCACCCACCAACTCAATGAGGCCCAGCAAGTGTGTGACAGAATAGTAATTATTCATAACGGAACTTTGAGAGCTGATGGTAGTCCTACCAAATTAATGGAGCAAACAAGTACGGATTCTCT
>JAERSV010000028.1 GCA_016845345.1 Methanobacteriota archaeon | reverse complement strand
CCAATCATATTCAATGGAGGTGAATTAATGATTATCAAAAACGGTTTGGCTTGGACACTTCTTCCATATATTGAGAGTAATTGGTTAGAATCTGATGAAAAATCTCTGTTTACCCTTGGTTGTGCTCAAGCCAAACTTCACGCAACCACACCCCCTCCAACCCTTGGGACTGATTTCTCAATGGGGTTTTCTCTGTTTGAAAAGTTGTTTCAGTACGCAGAGGAAAATGGCGAATGGTCTGACTTTCTTATTATGTTGAAAAACGAATATGATGGGTTGAAAATGATTGGATTCAATGAACTCCCTTCAGGAGTTATTCATGGAGATTTATTCTCAGATAATGTGCTTGGTTGTCCTGAAAAAATAGATGCTATACTAGACTTTGAAGAGGTGTGTATTGGGCCTTTTGCTTTTGATTTAGTAATGACTTTTGTTGGATTTGGTTGGCAAGATGGTGAACCAATTTCAAATCGATGGGAGGCAATACTTTCAGGATATGAATCGGTGAGAACACTAGAATCAATTGAAAGAGAATCATTACGAAAATTACACACATTTGCAACTTTGTCTATCGCGGCATGGAGGTATTGGCAATTTGTAATTAATATCCCAGGAACAAAACACACATACCGATATGTGGAAATGGTAGATAGGTTGGATAAAACCCTACCTTTTTGAATGATGTTTGCATCAATAATTTACTAAGTGTGATTCATTCTAATCTCACTCTTGGACCGAAACTTCTTGATGGTTTTGAAAAAAATATGTGAGAATACCATTGAACAAAGAAGGAATATGATGGATGCCCACAGTGGTGCATCGGTTTCAGTTGTGAAGAACCACGTGAACAGAAGAATGCCGGCCCCATAGAATGCGCGAAAAATGGAATACGCAAGGAATGATTTGAACAAAGGGTGTTCGAATAATTGTTTGAACATAATATTACATCTTCTGGGCAGGATTTCCTGCGTAAGTGCCCGGTTCTGAGATGTCTTTTGTGACTACGGCGCCTGCACCTATTACGACATCATCACAGATTGTTACAGGCATGATGGTGGCATTCGTGCCGATGCTCACCCGATTGCCGATGGTGGTTTCTTTCCATTGTGTTTGGTCGCCTCTTGCGGGGCCTCCGGTTTTGAATGGGTCGTTGATGAACATAGCACCATGACTGATGAAACAATCTTCTCCAATTGTCACTAATTCGCAGATGAATGCGTGACTCTGCACACGCGTACGGGCGCCGATTGTTACTCTCCTCTGGATTTCTACGAAGGGGCCGATAAACACATTATCGGCGATTGTACAACCATAGATGTTAGCTGGTTCAATGACTGTAACCCCTTCTCCAAACTCTACATCTACAATTCCAGATTGGATACGGCGTGGTTCCCCCATATTGTGCGCCTCGGGCGACTAACACTTCAACGCCACGCCCGAAACATTGACTGTGAAGAGGTAATAGCACAACTTGGGGGATTGCGTGGGTATTGAAATTGAGCGGAAATTTTTGATTGAAGATTCAACCACATTGCCGCCACTAGGAGAAGGTGTGCGGATGATACAATGCTATCTTCCTTCTGAGGATTGGTTACACTTTTGGCCAGGTGAAATTAGTGAATTAGAAGAGGTGTTGGCCGACCCGCTCTCTGCATATCGATTTAGAGCGCATGGAAATACCGCAATTGCAACAGCAAAAAACCGCTCTGATGGGCCATCTCGGCTAGAATTTGAAGAAGAAATACTATTGGAATCAGTGCTTGAAATTGTTAATTCTGGAAAATTTCCAAGTATTGAAAAAACGCGCTATAAAATCCCAACAAACGATGATTTATTTTGGGAAGTTGATTTCTTTGAAGGAAAAAATTCCGGCTTAATCATTGCTGAAATCGAAATTCCTACACCTGATTATCCTATTGCCATACCAAATTGGGTTGGAAGAGAAGTAACCGGCCAAGATGAGATTTGGTCAAACCAAGCGCTAGCAAAAAACCCGCGCCCCGTTCAAGGTTGAAATGACTTAACAGCTGAAATAACCTGTTCTACTTCAGCGTCAGTGAGGTGTGGATGTACTGGAATTGAAACTACACTTTTGCAGATGGCTTCGGTGATCGGCAGGGTTCCTTCCGGGTGTTGGGTGTGCCCCTCATACAAGGGTTGGAGGTGACAGGGTATTGGATAGTGAATCCCAGTAGAAACTCCCTTCTCATCCATGTGTGATTGGAATTCATCACGATTGTCTACGCGCAAAACATACTGATGCCAGGCGTGTAATGCACCCTCGCGTATTGCTGGGGGATTGGTCCATTCAAGAGAAGAAAACGCCTCATTATATCGCGCCGCGATTTGGTTTCTTCGGGCAACCCAATCATCAAGGTGTTTGAGTTGGACTCGACCTACTGCGCATTGCATTTCTGAAAGGCGGAAATTAGAGCCGAGAAAGTCGTGGCGATATTTGTCCAACCGGCCGTGGTCAATTGCCATGCTGATTTTATCTGCTAAATCCTCACGGTTTGCTAAAATTGAGCCGCCATCTCCGCCAACAGCCATATTTTTGCTTGGGAAAAAGGAAAATGTTGCTAAATCTCCCATACTACCGATTCTCTGTCCGTTCAATTCGGCACCATGTGCTTGGGCTGAATCTTCAATTAACGGAATGTTGTGATTCTTTGCAATCTCAAAAACTCGGGGTGAAATCGGTTGACCGTACAAATGGACTGCGATGATTGCTTTTGTGGAGTCTGTAATCGCCCTTTCAACTTCGTCGGGACAGAGTGTGTGATACTCTTCTTCAACATCTACAAAAACAGGAGTTGCACCAACTTGGTCAATACAAGTAGCACTAGCAATAAATGTGTGTGATGGAACTATTACTTCATCACCATACCCCACATCAAGTAACCGCAGTGCGGCGATTAATGCGGTTGAACCATTTGAGCATGGGGTTCCTGCGAGTGCACCGCAGTATGCCGCCCACTCTGCTCCAAATGCTTTAGAATGTGGGCCTTTAATCCATCTTCCCGAATCAAGAACGTCGCTTACAACCTCTCTCATTTCATCATTGATGAACATTCGACCAAGTGGAATTTTGTCTCCCAATGTCTCACCTTCTGAGTTGTGCGGGTGGGTGTTTCCTACTTGAGTGAGGCGGAATACGCGCTCCAACACATACCTGAAAAATGCATGACCGTTGAATTGAAATCAAATTGTTACTCCGTTTAGCCTACACAGAGGATGCCAACGCCCGCCGCGGGTGCAGCGGCGGGCGACATTACGGCTCCGCCGCGATTCTAAAGAAAAATTAGACTGAAATTCTCAATCTATTTTAGAAAGTGAAATGACTGTTGCTCTTATTGTTATCAATAAAATTTTTCAAATGACTACACCGTTGAATTGAAATCAAATTGTTACTCCGTTTAGCCCAAGCAGGGGTTGCCAAGCTTGGTCAACGGCGCTAGGATGAGGTCCTAGTCCTCAGTGGTTCGCAGGTTCAAATCCTGCCCTCTGCATCATATTTCAGTATAAATCAGCAGATTTCACCTGGGCAGGATTTGAACTCCGCGTCAAATGATTGTAGCGGATTATTAGCCATTTGACGCTGGAGTTTGATGCTGGACTGAC
>JAERSV010000027.1 GCA_016845345.1 Methanobacteriota archaeon | reverse complement strand
ACTTTCTTTACGCCGTTATCCAAGAGCCTTACATTGTTTCCATCAGACCATGCGTTAGGAGGAAGATTATACGGAGGGGTATCCTTTATAATTCCTATCTGGCCTAAGTTTTCGATAGGTACTAGGGGCATTATTCTGGTGGTGTGGGCCAAGTGATGTTAAAAGGGTCAGGCTGATCGGTTACATCTCTCAAATCCTGACGGTATACTTCCCACTGTTCTCTTTCAGAATCAGACATTGGCACATCTGGCAATACAGTCCAGTCACAAGACTCAAGACGATACTTTCTTTCAGACCGAACCACAACCCATTGCTCATCGTTCCTTCCGTCTAAAGCCTGTTGCCAAGATGGTTTTGCGCTTGGGTTTTCATAGATCACTTGAGCGTTGTACTGATCTTCATTATCTACAACGCCTTTGATGGAGAACCAATTATTAGGGGAAGCCTTCATCAGAATGTCTGACAAAGTTCTCATATCAGTAAATGTCATTATTCAACCTCCATCACTAAAACTGAGAGGTCATCTACCGCCGCCCCACCGCTAGATGGTTGGTTCATCTGAACCCTTAGTTTTAAGTTCTTGGTTCCCGCGGCTAATGGTGTGCTTTCCTTTGCAGACCAAGATGTTATTCCGTAAACTTCATTGTTGTCAGATGCAGAAGTTCCCATGTTGTTCCAGTTTCCTGCACCATCCCAATCAAACGAACCAATCCTTGCGCTGTTGTCGTTATCCCATAACTGCATTGTGCCAGTTGCGGTAGTTCCGTAGTTCCACCAACCGGAAAATACATCAATACTAAAATACAAGTCTGATGTTGCAGAAATCTTGTTGTATGTGAAAGTGTATATATCTGTAAAAGATGACGATCTGACGCTTGTTCCAGTCGAATCCTCATACAGAGCCATGTTAATAACGTTGGAGCCTTCTGATGCGCTGAGAACAATCCAACCACTGTCAGCCTCATTCCTCATTTTCAACAAGTTGTTTGAGGTATCAAACCAAATTAGACCCGCCGTAGTTGGGCTAGGCGCTGACGTACCAGTATGAATACCGTTGATAGCCTCATCAGCATTAGGCAACGTATTCTTTAGTACAGACTTGATTAGACGTAGGTGATCGTCACCTTGACTAATGGAGTCTGATCCACTGGGGTTTGTGTCTACCAGACCACTAATATATGTTGCACTTTCTAATGCCATGTTTTAACTCCATCCAAGGGAAACCGCTTGGATGCGTGTTTCCTTACTTGCAGATTGATTTAAGGTTTCGATTTTGTATCTCATCGACGTTCCAGATGGTTGACTTGATATGTCTACGTTGTGGGCGGACAGAATGGTGTGACCACCAGTTGTCCCTTCACTTGATAAGGTAGCCTGAGTCCAAGTGGTTCCGTTATCCCTAGAGACATACGCTTTCAAATCTGTATTCACAGTTGCTGTTCCGGCTCCATTTGTGTACGTCATAACAATGTCGCCTGTGGTTGGTGTTGCTTCTGCGGTTGTTGAGTTGGATACTAGGGTCATATCTTGGTTTATTTGACCTAGTTGATCCGTATTTACACCCCCAGTTCCACCATTGTTGTAAGCAGTAGCGCCAGAACCACCATTTGTTGCGGTTATAGACCCCGAATTAGAAAAGGTTCCTTTGTATAGTGCGTGAATCGCTCCACCACCTGATCCGCCTCCAAACGCATAACTAGAACTAGTTCCTGCGGAAACGCCTTTTGCTTCAATTACGCCGGTTCCACCTATGGTTAAATTACCCCCAACTACAAGCCAGATAATTCCACCTACGCCAGTTCCTCCAGTTTGACCTCCATTAGAGCCACCTCCTGCCGGATTTCCAGAACCACCAGATGCTCCGTTATATCCCCCCTCAGAATCACCGCTTCCGCCAGAGCCACCGTAATCGCCGCCGTTGCCGCCAGTTTTTCCTGAATGTGAACGTGACTGAGCGCCGCCTCCGCCTGCTCCACCAGAAAACGCACCGCCTCTACCGCCAGTACCACCGGTCAAGGTCACAGCGCCACCCCCACTAATATCGTGAGTTGTTCCGCCACCGCCTCCCGCTGTTGATATAGTGGCCCCACCAGTGGTTCCGGCAGTACCCACGCTACCATAGGACGTTCCGCCATCCCCCGGCGATCCGGCTCCTGCCCCACCAGTAGACCCTAACTGACTTATTGTATAAATCGTTCCGTTGCTAGATATATTTCCTTGGTTTGCAATAGCAGTTCTAACGGCAGTACCGCACCCGTTAAAGCCGGTTCCATCATTTGTAAAACTAGAAGAACCGCCAGTTGTAAGCAAGCCAATCTGTAATCCATTAGAAGAAACTGCATTACTGTCTGAACCACCGCTTGCAGTTGGATCGGCATTTGCACCTTTGGCTGTCATGCTAATTGTTCCGTTAATGGTGCAGTCACCAGAAACGTAAATAAACATTCCACGACACGGTTGGTCTGTCGTTATTGTGTGTCCAGTGTTTACGGTCAAAGATGAATATTGCCTTATGACCATATCTCCATCGTATGATCCATTTTTATTATCAACGGTGTATGTGACGTTACCCGCTGTAGATAACGCTCCATCTGAATCATCGCCGTAATAGTTTCCTATAGCCCCGGCAAATGCGCCTCCAGAAAGTTGCTCTCCTGTAGAAGCAGAAGCATCAATACCAGTTGCATCTTGAAAGTCATCAATCGTCTGATCTACAAGGTTGTATTTGCCTAGCGAACCATTAGCCGCAACTTTAAAGCCAAGTATAGCAATGTCATTTTTTACGCCAGAATCATCGTAAGTGGGGTCTGAGGCTAACTTGCTTAACGCTATTGCCGCACTGGAGTTAATGTCAGCATTAACAATAGCGCCATCTACAATCTTTGCGCTTGTTACAGAGTCATCAGAAGGCTCACCAAAATCAACAACGTCACCTAAGAACTGTACGGTTACGTTATCTGTGCCTGATGGGGTTGTGGCTGTAGTCGTAAGCGTAGTCCCGCTGACGCTGTAAGCATCGCCGGGAGTCTGACGAACACCGTCAATAAACAGGAGTACCGTTGCGGTGGTTGCAGCCTTTGATAGCGTGAATGATGTCCCGCCTCCATTGAATGACTCTACTCCGTATGCCCCAATATTAGGAGGGCTGTTCCCCATGTAACTCATTTATGACCACCCAAGGCTGACAGCCTGTATGCGTGTTTCAAGAGATGATCCTTGGTTGTGTGTAGTAATCTTGTAGCGCATAGACGTTCCTGACGGTTGACTGCTAATATCTACATCATGTGCGGTTAATATTTTGTGACCGCCTGATGTTCCCTGATCGGTCAGAGTGACTTGGGTATAGGTCGTTCCCCCATCGCGTGAGATAAAGGCGCGAATGTCTCCGTTGGTTCCATCACCAATTGAAGTTGTGCCAACACCAGAACTAATCGTCATTACCAAATCACCTTTAGTCGGAACAGAATCAGCAGTAGAAGCGGTAGAAACTAAGGTCATGTCGTTGAATAACTGATACTTGACTACGACTGCCCCGGCGTTTCCGTTTTGACCTACGCCAGATGGTCGATCAGAATCCGTCCACGCAAGATCGGCGTTGCCTGTACCTCCCTCAAATCGGTCTGACGCAGAACCGTATGGGTACGTTTGAGCATCGGTCATGGATGAGTGAACAAACCCAGACCCGCCTGCGCCACCAGATGCAATAGATGAGTATTGCGACCCGCCACCGCCTCCGTAGTACCCGGCTCCACCGGCTCCGCCTCTAGCGTTTCCACTGTAAAAA
>JAERSV010000026.1 GCA_016845345.1 Methanobacteriota archaeon | reverse complement strand
GTCTGTCACTGAAATATGGTCCAGAATCAAGGATAAACTCCAAATCAATTACTGTACCAATATCCGAATCGGTACCTTCAATTGTTTGGGAATAATTTTTCGAATAATTTCCCGAAGGGAAATCATGCGAGACAGTATAATTTACCCAAATAATATATTTCAAATGTGGAGAAAAAGAAGAATTATCACAAGTTGGTTGATTCCCATGATAGTCAGCTATAATAGAATTATGAATTCTATTCGCTGGTGAATAAAAACTGCTCAGAGTGGGTATTGAATTTAATTCAACGAATGACCTGAGAGCAGAAGGTTGGTTTAGCGCAATTAAGTACCTATTATGAATGATGGGAAGCCAATTAGGATTTCCTACTTCAAATTCAATTGATGAGGGATTGTTTCCTTGTTGGGTCAATAGATAAAGTAAACCACTGTAAGATTGACGATTCAGTGGAGCATTACCATCTTTATCATAGTCTGAAAAATTATTGTCCACTAATACTAATCGTCTGTCAACGGAAGTGATTGATTGGATTTGATTTGTAGACGAATTTACATTAAATTGAAATCTCGAGAATGATTCTAACTCAAACCACCTACCATATAATCCTAGTTGAAATTTGTAACTTGGTCCGTACTGGTCAAAAAATGAAATGTTTTGATCTATTAACGGATTAGAATTGGTGTAAGTGATATTCAATTCTTCAATCTCGTAGACTGGGTCAAAGTCAGTCAGTGATGACAACAACCTGTACCCAATAGAATGATTATCAGTTCTATTAACGAACATCATTCCATCTCGAATCCAATGACCATCAATCCATGAAAGATTATCTACAATTAGTGGAGCGCATTCTGACCGTGAATATCCAAATGCGATAGGAACAATTGAATTGTTCCAAATAGTGAAATTACCAGTCTTGTGAAAATGGTCTCCAGAAGCGGATGACTGAGGGTCCAAACATCGGTGATGACCTACCCCAAAAGGCGACCTTATTAATTCCCGTGAACCAAGGAGTATCGGGAGAGATTTAGAGTCTCTTGGACCTAAATCTCTTGATGCGTTTTGAACTGAATCCCACAATCTAGTATACATTGGAACAACATGAAATGCAACAGCCTGATTCATCAATTGGTAATCAGAAAAAATATTGAACGGCAGATGAATAGATACATTACTTCCATTGAAAATGTCTAGTTGTGAGTAAACTGCCAAATTTTCAATTACACCATTACTCAAATTGATAATCGAAATTATCACACCAACATCATAATCTTCTGGAGGTTCTACTTGCGAGCAGGTTGTTATGTTAGTATCATAGATTGCGTACTGTGAACCAACTGCTGGTAAATCGTATTGAACCTTTATTCTAGCCTTATCATCACAAAATGTCATGAAATCATATGTGACTTGGTGATTAGCGTATGACACACCTGATTCACTTAAAAAATGTTCATCTTCAACATCGTTGGCAATAAAAAACGGGAAGGAAAGAAAGAATATTAGGTATATCCCTCTCCTCTTCATGAAAGAGGATTAATTAGGCTGATTTTAAAAACGTTGCCCTGGCATTTTTCCCCATCACAAATTAAAAAGATATTATCTCGCTAAGTTCAAATCCTGTTCTGATGGAATCTGATTTATTTATGTTAAAATTAGATGCAGGGAACAGGATATTACATTGGTCCAGAACTTCCCTCGCTTCGCTTAGTCCAGTTCTGAACTGCCGCGAGAACTTGATTGCAGTATAATTCAAATCGTTCTCGCTAAGTTCAAATCCTGTTCTGATGGAATCTGATTTATTTATGTTAAAATTAGATGCAGGGAACAGGATGTCACATCGGTCCAGAACTTCCCTCACTGCGTTCAGTCCAGTTCCGGACTCCAGCGTCAAATGGTTAATAATTTGTTGAAGTCAATTGACGCGGAGTTCAAATCATGTTCTGATGGAATCTGATTTATTTATGTTAAAATTAGATGCAGGGAACAGGATTTGAACCTGCGAAGCACTACGCACTGGGACCTAAACCCAGCCCCTTTGACCACTCGGGTACCCCTGCTTGGTGATTTGGCGACCACCTATCCGACTTCAATTAAACGGTCAAGCCATGTAGAACATGCGATGTGACCCATCCGTTCAGTTCAAGTCTGAGGTTACCACACGCTTCATGCGAGGGGAGAGACTGAGCATGGATTCAACAACCAAAAACAGCCGTGAAGAATTAGTTGCTTTGGCCCTAAAGGTTAGCAAAAACGCGGTAGCACAACATTCTAATTTCCATGTTGGCGCGGCACTCGAAACAGCAAAAGGTGAGGTGTTCACAGGTTGTAATGTGGAATCAGACTCATACGGTCTAACAATTTGCGCAGAAAGGGTTGCACTAACCAAAGCTCTCTCGGAGGGTGAGAGAGAATTCACACGTATTGCGATTGTTGGCATTCAATGTGATAAAAATGGTAAACCCATCATCCATGATGATGACGATGAATATGATGAATGGTATGCCGGTCCAACAGATGAAGAACTTGGCATTACGAAAATCCCTTTTCTTGGACCATGTGGGGCTTGTAGGCAATTATTGTGGGACCATTGCCGAGATATCGAGGTGATAGGCGGCAATGACGAAGGTGCAGTCGGAAAAGTATGGCAACTTGCAGACTTGCTGCCTGACGCTTTCAATTTTGAAAAGAAAACTTGAGGTGAAAAAAATGACAAATGAATCTGATTCCATGGTGATAGTTCCTGAGCACGCGCTGATAGCGCACAAGTTGACGCGTTTACGAGATCGTGAAACTTCTTCGGTATTGTTTCGTAATTTAGCGCGTGAAATCACCCAGATTTTGATGTCTGAGGCTACACGTGACCTTCCCACCGCAGGCGATGAGCGTGAAACCCCACTTACTTCGTTCTCAGGGGAGAGCATAGCTCCGAGGATAGGCATAGTTCCGATTCTCCGGGCGGGTCTTGGGATGAGTGATACTGCTCATGAAATGCTACCAATGGCACGGGTTCTCCACGTTGGACTGTTTAGAGATGAAGAGACTCTTGAACCAGTTTACTATTATGACAAATTACCGACTCCGCCAAATGTGGATTTGGCGTTAGTTGTTGACCCGATGTTGGCGACTGGTGGCTCGGCAATCGCGGCGATTTCAAGGCTGAAAGAGACTGGGATTTCTGAAATTCGATTCATTGGATTGATTGCCGCACCTGAAGGGATTGCCGCCTTGCGCGCGGCACACCCTGATGTCAAAATTTGGATGGCTGCGATTGATGAGAGATTGAATGAGCAAGGTTACATTGTTCCTGGCTTAGGTGATGCTGGGGACCGCATTATGGATACTTAATCAGTAAGTGTGGTGTATCATTCATTATGATACAAACGAAATTTTGAGGAACTGATTTACTTTTTTTGCTCATATTCTTGTTTGTACAGCTTATTTCATTCAAATTTAATGGATTAGGGGTATTTATGAAAACCCTTCAACTATAACGTCTACCCCCTCTCCTTATATAGGGTGGGTAGAGTCCAAAAGCCGCGAGAGGCGAGCAGTAATGAACGAGGGCGAACAAATCATAAGGGACAAATGGGATGCAGTGGAGCGTTTAGCGATACATGGTGGGGGGATTGAAGAGGGGTCTGTGGCCGAAATATTCGGTGAAACAGATGTATTTTCTCTATTTGCTGCCATTGAGGCCGGACTAATTATCCACAAGGGAGGTAGGCTATTGGTACGACCGAGTGTAATGATTCAAAGCCTCTCGTGCGCGGGGGCATTAGAATGAAAGCAAAGTTAACTCTGAAGTGCAATGGGTGTTCAACCACTCTTTCTTTCCCACTTGTTGAAGGTAGTGTTTTACCTTCAATGGACCCCGTTTGCCGTGTATGTAACGGTATATTGCTAATTGATTCCTTCTCTACCACACAGAAGAATCATTCCAACTTTGTTGAGGTTGCCAACTCTGATATGACAAGCTCAATATCTTCAAAAATTATTACCACTGATAAGAATACAAGTTCTGGTGGCCGAGAGATATTCACAGGATTTGTAAATAGATTGACACCTATATTTGTCCTTGCCCAATTAATTGTGAAAGAACAAGGAAATGATCAAAAAGTATCATTGGAATCAGTGATTAATTCATGGAAGAACAATTCACAAAAAATACGAGAACATTTGCAATTATTGGAAGGTGAGTTGAAAATCGGTCGTGGAGAGAGACTATCCGATGGTTTTCCAACAAACGATTTAGATAGGGAAGGTCCAATGCAGATTTGCCTCCGTAATCTTTTGGGAACAGACGGCCGTTACATGCTTGAAGGCCGTGGATGGTTGCAAATTATGGGTATTGTTGAGCGGGTTGATGCTAACACTTTGCGCATAGCAGAAAAGGCATCATTGATTGGGGAAATACCTGATTTACAAACCATTCTTTTTGATGTTAAACCTACAATCATTGGAGACCATCCCAAATTGGTTGTATTCATTCCAAAGAAAGAAGCAAAACAATTACTCGCAGTAATCTCTAAATTATTACCCGATGAATACAGTTGGATGATGCACATTTTGGAACAAATAAAAGATGCAAGTGAATTACCCGAAGGTTGGAACTCTAATAAATATGCAGAAATTGAAATGAATGCTTGTGCAAATGGTCAGGGGCACGCTCGTTGGGACCATTGGAATGGAGAAACGTTGTATAGGCATTACATGGAAACTGGGAGTAAACGATTGATGAAGAATAAAACCCTCAAGAAGAAATTCAACAACCCCGAAGAGTTTGCTATTGACCGGCTTATCAAACACATCAACAGTACTTTGGGTGGCCTCTTAAGTCGCCTGAAGGAGATTGGTTTAATCCACCCCGTGCGTATAGGTAGGGAGAAAAATTTCAAAATCACCCAATTTGGGCTTGAAACTCTTGCATCCCAGACTAGTGAACAGGAGGTGTTAGAATGAGTATTGAATGGCATTTTGAAGAGGAACTAGAGAACCAGATTAACTGGAATGACCCTGGGAAGAAAATTGTGAGTGAAATCAAAAGTGAGATGACCTATCTTGAGATTCTTGAGCGAGAGAATGACCAGAATTTTGTTGATGCACATTTTGACAAAGGCAAGCCCACGTCCAGTAACTACTCAATATTGACTATTTCATCAAGCGAGAAAAAGGATTTCATGAAAGCACTCAATATGTCTGAAGCATTGAAGCACGTTGATGCTGCTGTAAATCCAACGAACCCGGAGGCGCCGAGCAGTGCTTTCCTTGATCCATCAGTAGACGATGAAATCCGAATCTTAGTCCTAAAACAAAGTAATGGGCTTGGTTTGTTGGGTGTTGAACGCAAACAGGATATGGTGGTTGATGAACCGAAGAATTTCCTTGGCCTTGTCAAATCGAGCGGTTTGAATGACAAGCAAGAAGAAGGCAGCGGCGGCTCTCATGGCGTCGGGAAGAATGTATACTGGCATTGGTCACAGTATGGCATCGTACTCTTCTATTCAAGCCTAAGTTCCCCATACAATGATGGCGGCAAATATTGCTCAGCACCATCTGGCACAGGATGTGTGCATAAAACAAGATTTATCGCAACGTGCAGAGTCGGAATGTCACATGAAATTGATGGCAAATGGTACAACAAGAGCGGCCTCGCCGGTGCTTCATGGGATAACGGTTCGAAACATATCGCAGTATCGCTCTTTGATGATCAAGCAGATGCTATGGCTGAGAAATTGGGTCTCGAAAAGCGTGATGATTCCGATCCTGGTGTGACAATTGCCATCGTCGGTTTTCGTAATCCTGCGCAAGAACAAGAGAAGGCTGCCGAGAACTCACTAGATATGCGCCTTAGAGAATCTGCAGAAGCGCATTGGTTCCCAGCAAAAATCAGCGGAGTATTGGAGGTATCCACTACTGATGAAGATGGCACCAATGAAGATTGGGAGGCTGAATTAGGTAGACGCTATAAACTCCTGGAGTGGCTAAAAAAAGGTCTAGATGAAGAGCCTGGTCCTAGGGTAAAGGTCACTGATCCTGATAAGGGCTTAGGTGCGCCTATGGTTGACGTAGAATCAATCTACAAGCGAATAGAGGTTGACCTCAACATTCCAAAGGACTACCCGGGAAATCCAACTAATAATGTTCAGAAGAGCAAAGCAATTCTCGCCTTGCAAATCACGGAATCAGAGTGGCCAATCCACAAAGAACTCCCAACCCTTGGGAAAGAAGAATGGGGCAATATCGCCTGTATTCGTCATAATGGTATGGTCGCCACATACAAACCGTTTGTACAACGCCCCAATAAGCAATATGAGGGATTATTATTGGTAGGGAATAGCGTAGTATTATTTGATAAAAAGCTTAGCAGTAAATTGGACAAAAAATATCAGGCAATCGGTGAGCAGATGCTGAAATTCAGCGAACCAGCAGTCCATGATGATTGGGTGCCAAATATCTTCCAAGCCACAGCCAATAGCCTTAATTCACACAAGAAGATTGCAAAAACCGGCTCGGAAAGAGTGAAGCAATTCATCAGAGATGTTGAAAAAGCAATTCGAAATGAACTGGGTGATGTTGAACCACCAAAGGCATCTGAGGATGCCAGTTGGGATGAACTGTCAAAAGCCTTGGACTTTGGGAAAAGCAATTCGGATTCTGGAGGCAGGATTATTAGAATCACCAATAGTTCCTTCAATAGAGTTGAACCAAGCAAAGGAAAGTTGAGTTTTGATTTGGAAGTTCCGCGCCTTAATGACAAACGATGGACTAAAGGTGCTACAAAATGGACACTGAAACTCAAGCCAACAATAACATTCGCAGATGGTAAAAAGCTAGGTCAAAAATCGTTTAATTGTTGGGATTTTAGTGAATTACTTGATGATGCAAATCATGCATCTATGAGGCCTCGTGTCTTGATGAATTACTCAACTAATAAAGCAAAATGGAAAAAGAAAACCTCTGAAAATGCAAAATTATTGAAAGTTAATGAATGGGTGGGTAAAATAAATCAATTGGAAGCGTCAATATTATCCATCAAAGCATTGAAAATTTCATTCAAAGACCTTGAGATTGACTTGACAGGATATGAAAACGCCTCTGTTGAATTAATCATTGAAGCAAATGAGGTGAAACCATGAGCACAAAATCATCTACTCCAGTAGTTGCCAATCCATACGAAATGGCTGAGGTTGAATTGAAGGCATTGAAGATTGAAGCAACCGATAGTTCATCCAACCCATTGGAACATTATGAGCATGAATGGGAATCCACCGAAGAAGATGGTGTTAAAAGAGTAGACTTTCGAGAAAAGTACGACAAATACGAAGATGATGACGATGACCTGTACTCTGATATCAATGAGCTCAAAATTTCAGTAACTTTTGATGTCAATACCAAGGACTGTTTACAATCGGGTAATGAGTTCATTGCAGGAATCCATCTAAAAAGCAGCATGAGTCGTTACGAGGTGTATAATACACTCCCTAAGGAATCCAGAACAAGTAAGGCAGTGGAGAAAACCGTTGAACTTACTTTGAACAAGGCCACTGTACAACGGTTACGTGGTAATATCATTGTAGCACCTATCGTAGTTCTAGCATCAGATGATTTGGGTACTTCTCCTGTGAAGGCAGGTGGCAATGTATTCGCAACAGCCAATTGTTCAATTCTGTCAACTCGAGATGCAACGAACAAATTCATAATTGTGTTTGATGACCCTGGCCCACCCACATCCTCTGGCATGGAAATAGTCTGGTTGGATATGGGCGATCAGGATAAGGCGCTGTATTCATTATCATATCCAGAAATTTCAACTTCGGACGAACAAATGCGTGTCCGCCTCGTTCTGAATAAGCAATCCCACCTGTATGCTTTGAGTAAGGTCAAAAAAGGCGGGTCAGCTAGCAAAAAGAAAGCACTGAAGGATGTGCTGCTAACTCAGATTGTGTGTGAAGTGCAGACAAAATTGCTATCTGACTTAGTACGATTCTTTAGTGAAGAAATGCAAGACTGTGTTGATGGTAATAATGAACCAGAGCCCGATTCAGCTCTTGAATACGCAATGGATGTATTGAATACAATTTCAGAAGTCACGGGTGATTCAAATGACGAACTACTTGAGATTCTCACCAATGATCAGGAAAAAATTGAGTCAATCGCCCTCAAGCTTCAGCATTCTAAGAACCTCAAAGGAATGTTGACGAAGGTGTATAATTACATGATATAGGAGAGATAAATATGGCGCAAATAGAAGTGAAAAAATTTAGATTGGAACCAGATAGAAGGAAGACTCGCAAACTCATTCTTGATGATGCGAAACTGAGTGACCTACATGAACCAACGAAAGTATACAAAAATCCAATGTGGCCCATTGCCCTTGAAGATACCATCACGGTTTCTGACATTAAGTACGATTTAGATGCAATCATAGTAATTCTTGACCAAGCAGGTGTGGAAGTGGGCAAATTGGACAAATTAGTAGAAAGTGGGGTTGTTACAAATAGAAGGCCCGAAGCAAGGAAAATCGATTCCAAACTCGCTATTGATTTGCATCCCCATCTGAAAGACATCCCTCGGAAGATTCTGTTTGATAACCAGTTCTGGTATTATCTGTACATGCGCTCTCCATCCTTTGGAGTTCATCGATATGAAACCTCAAAAAATGACAAGGGAGAATATCAAAGCCAAGACCGATTGTGGGGCGATTGGAGAAGAATCCCATATTCTTGGGCATATTTGTCATACTATCTAGCTGATGAAGTTAACATCAGTGCCTCACAATTCAAAAGTGTTGGTTCTAGATTAAGAATGTGGATATTGGATCAATCACCCCTCATTTCAATGAAACTTCGAAAGGTATTTATTGAGCATGTAATAACTGGTGGTAAGGGACAGGATGATCGATTGAATAATACATGGCCAAAAATTGCTATGAAATTGGGTTCTCTGAACCTTGATTTACTCGATGATAGTGATGTTAAGGCGCTATTCGCTACCTTATAACAATGCTAGACTTATGCCATACTTACGTTTTCAATTCAGAACTATGGGGTTATGTATCTAAACATTGGAAAAGTAAGAATGTGACATTCATTGCAAGTATTGGTGGGACCGCATTACCTAGTGTTTTTGTAATTACAGTTCGCTTTTCGGTGTTGAAATCAAACCAATCTGGAAATGTTTGCACTCTTGCCGCTTCGTGAGGGCTTAGGGTTCTAGCCGGGTATGCGAATGGGTGTGTGAATCGCCCTCTGCCATTACACATGAATCCTGAAGTGATGGTTGGTGAAGGTTTGTTCCAATACATTCTACCGTATACTGCTGGATATGTATGTCCATTCTTATGACAATTTGGTCTCAGATGGTTTGGTAATTCATACTCATCATTTTCAATTAGCCAATTCATTCGTTCTTGATTTACTGAATTCGCTTTGTTCGAAACTGAAAACTTATTTTTCCTTTTTCCATTCAAATTCTTCAAGTCTTCAATAGCCCATTTTAGAGTTCTGTTCTGTTCTCTTGGAATAGTGCTCATCATTTCAAATTCTACTTTGTGGCCTTTTGATGCAAGTAAGAAGTGTCGTTTTCTCATTTGGGGGACGCCGTTTTTCACGCCCTCTATCACCTGACTGTCAACATCGTAACTTAATTTTTTTAGGTGTTTAATCGCTCTTTGTACAACCTTGGATTTAGATCGTGTTACTGCTTGGACATTTTCAATAATAATTGACACAGGTTTCAGTACTTCGGCAGCTCGAACCATTCTCAAGTAAAGTTCATTTCTATCGTCATCACCTCTGGTGTGATTATTAAGATTAGAATATCCTTGGCAGGGTGGACCACCTGAGAGAATATCAATATTCAATATATTTGGGTATTTTTTGATGAGTGCTTGTTCGTTCTTAGTTAATTTCTTGGCCCCAAGTTTACCGTCAAGATGCTCAACAATATCTCCGCATATAGTATTCTTTGGTTTCAAATTGAATTCCAGAATATCTAATGCATCTTGGTCCCATTCTAATGCAAGTTCGATAGAATGATTGAATTTCATTCGGCGGCAGGCTTCACTGATTCCAAGTGATAATCCGCCACAACCAGCAAATAAATCAACTGTTCGAATTGTTTTCTTACCAAATGAACGAGGTTTCTTCTTCATGCGTAGCCAATAATCATCCCGGAAGTAAGAAAGTGGGTGTCGCATCTTCTCCGCCATAACACGTCGAGCGAGCGTGGGTCGAAAAGGATTGTCATCGTTAGAACATCCATTATTCGGCCGAACGTTAATATCTGGAGAGGGTAAACCAGGCTCATGGCAATACCCACAACAAGGTATGATCGCTTGCGCGTGTTGCTAGAAGGTACAGTCATCAGATCTAAACAAAAAACATACCATGTGTGCCATGTTGACGAAATGTGCCTTGTGTTTTCTGAATCAGATACTACCAAGAAAGTGATGATTCCCACTGATGTTGCATTAGAATGGATATCGGCTTTTGAATTTGGATTGATCAACAAAGAAATGAAATCAAGGGAGATGAGAGGAATCATTCGAGATAAATCAGAATGGGCGGCTTTCATACATGGTTTTGATACGCATTTGGCAGCGATAGTCCGTGCATGGTCTGAAATAGCAAAATGATTTTGTGAATTTCACCAAATTAGATTTGTTTGGATTTTCCTCGAATTGAAATTCCAGCGAGGGCGATGATAGCCAAAGTTGCAATCAGTGTGAAACCCGGGGTTTCATCATCTGTTGTTCCGCCTCCTCCCGATGCATCACCAGCAAGGGTCACCACAACCTTGTTCCACTTGTCATCTGAATTTGGTGACCCATCTCCATTTACTGCATTGCCATGCGCTGTGAAGGTGATATCTGTTGCATTATCTGCCGGCGCTGTCCAGTTGACTTGCCAAGTACGCTGGTCATTCCCAAATTCTGTATGAGTCATCTCCCCATCCATGAGTTGTGAGGTATTATCGAATGGTGCGAGCGTTCCAGCACTCGCAACTAAGTTGAAACCACCGTGGTTTTCTCCTCCCGCATCAGGGCCACCTGCGATTGACATTGTGAGAGTTAATGTTTCTCCTGCAGTATAGTTTTCAGGGACACCATCAAGGGTGATCACGACGCTTTCAGTAGGGCTACCCGAATGACATGTACATCCAAATTGCACATTGCTTATTCCAGTTGATCTCGCACTCACTTGAGTAATACTTGAGCCGACCAAAAGGAGAAGTCCTAAAATAGCAATAAGCGTTGATTTGTTTAAATTTTTCATGAAATCCAACCTATCAGTAATTGATTGATATATGTTGCACGAATCTATCATTTAAGAAAATATGTAGGCAAAGTCACATTTTCGTTGCAACAATCACAGATTTAGAACAATTCGCAGGTCTTGTAAGAACAAATCCACCGGGACCTCGGCATCAGACCAGACAACTCTCGGTCTGCCCTCTGCATCAATGATGTAAGTTGGTTGAGTGTGGCTGAACCCGTAACCTTCTTCGGAATCATCCTCAAAGTCAATCGGTCCAACCCCATAGGTCTCAAGCACAGGAAGTATCGCATCAGGGTGACCTGTAAGGTGAGGCCAGTCGTACGCTCTTTCTGTGGTCCAATTTCTCAGGTGTGAGGGCGAGTCGTGCCATGGGTCTATAGTTACAGAAACTAGGGTGAGGTTGTCCTTTTCCGAGGCATTTAGCGATTCGTGAACCATGTTTAATGAGGCTGAAATTACCGGGCAGGTATTGTAGCAACGTGTGTACGTGAATGCTAAAATCACGGTTTTGCCGCGTTGTTCCTCCAAAGACCACAGGTTTCCGTCCATTGATTCAAGGGTGAAAAGTGGGGCATATTCGGTACCCATCCATTTAGTTCCGTGAAATGTTTCTTCCTCCACTTCGGGCTCACTAGTACATCCCGACAATGGGATGAGTAAGAGAAGCAAAGAGGTTAGAATCACTTTTGGGATTCGCATTTTGCCACTTCCACTTTGCTTTCAGTTCCGCTTCAATTTCTGTACCGCTTTCTTTTCAGTACCGCTTTGATTTCATTTCGACTTTGATTTCCGTTCCGCTTTGCTTTCATTTCTACTTTGATTTCAGTTGTATTGAGAGCAGGCCTTGCAGTAGTCTGCACCGTAAGATGGAATATGGTAGACTTCCATCGCTCCACAATGTTTGCAGGCATTTCCAGTCGCAACCATTTCTCCCTTTTGTCCACCACTATCAGCGCTGGCAGATGGTTTTGGTGCCGCTAATTCTGCTTGGGCTTGGGCAAGGGACGGAATTGCAGGCATTTGTGATTCATCCTTCTTGCCGCCGGTAAGGGCTAAAACAGCAATCCCGATTAACAGAAGAACGATTACTGCGGCTATCGCACCAATAACAGCAGTGCTGAGGCCTGCACTTGCTGGTTCAGAAGTTTCATCTGTTCCGTCGGTTCCGTCTCCGGTGTTGTCAACGGTTCCATCATTTCCATCAATAGGCTCTACATCTAAACCGGGGAAATCTAGCGCGTACATTGGGTCAGTTCCGTTAGCGATTTCATCAGTATCCAAGAAGCCGTCACCATCATCATCGTCATCAATATCGTTGGCGATTCCATCATCATCCAAGTCTGGGCATCCAACTAATTCGCCTGTTGAAGTTCCAGATTCTGTGGGGCAATCATCTCCATTTGTGCCATCAGGATTGTCTCCATATCCATCACCATCAGAATCACTATGTTGGCTTGCATCGTTTGGCATGAAGTCGTCTTTGTCATTTACTCCATCCTCATCGTTATCGCGCTGACTTGCACTACAGCCATTCAAATCTACAGATTCACCCGGTGGTGTGTCTTCACACTGGTCAACATTATCTTTCACTCCATCTCCATCAGAGTCACGTTGTGCATCTGAGCAACCACCACCATCAACGGTTTCAAAATCTGTCGTATTTGGACATGAATCCGATGCATCATTTACCCCATCACCATCGGTGTCTTTTTGACTTGGGGAACATCCATCTGAGTCTGCCAAGTGTCTCTCAAAACCCGGTGTGTTAGGACAGAGGTCAACATCATTTGATGCACCATCGAAATCGTCATCACGTTGTTCATTAGAACATCCCCAAATATCCACAGGTGAACCATAAGGAGTGTCGGCACATTGGTCATCATCATTATCAACAAAATCGTGGTCAGCATCCCAAGCAAACCTCTTGATTTCGCGTAATTGTTCTGGGTCACCATTACTATGGTACCATACATTCTCCCAACCATTTTCATCGGCTAGAATCTTTGGATATGTGCCGCCGTTATCATCGTCAAGCAGGGTGAGAGTTTCCCAACCAGATTGTGTAGGCGAGGCGATTTGAAGTGATCCGTAGCCACTATTGTACCATGCTGAGTGAATTAACCCCGCCGAATCAATATCGACAGTGAGGTATGAAATTCCGTTGTCATTATTTTGGTGCAAAATGTTGTATGTAAAGGATGTTCCATTCCATTCAGCGACTTGAACAGTACACTCTTGAGGTGCGTCACAAGTGGTGTCAGTCGAGGTATCATGGCCGCGGAAAAAGTTGATTAGAAGTCTATCATCATCAGATACGGTTGTGTCAAGGCGGTAGGAATTCACTCTTCCGCTGGTAGTGACATTATGGATATCCCAGCCGCCACTTCCGTCCTCAATTGCTAAGCGAATCATGTGTGGATTAGATGAATAATAACTAACATGAGCCACATCATTAAGGAAATTGACTTGGGCAAAGGTTCCGTTTACTTGCACAACTTCCTCACTCCAAACACCAGGAGAGGTTTCTCGGGCCAACTTTAGAACTGAGTAAGAGCCAGTATTGTCAGTGTAAGATACTACCCTATTGCCTTGTGAATCAATTGCTAAATCGGTGTACCAACCCGTTGAATTATCCTCGGAAATTGTGGTGGTTGACCAAGTTGTCCCTGATTTCGTGGCGATTTTCGCTGCAGTCTTTGTCACAAAACCAAAATTGTTTGTTTCTGTTTTAGCATGGTAGGCAATACTCTCGGTGCCATCAGGAGCGATTTCTATGCTAGCGTATCTACCTGTTTCACCGCCTTGGTCAACAATTTCACCCACTGCCCAAGTCCCGTCCGCGTTTTGCTGGCGATAAACGAGGTTGCAATCGTCAGTCATGTTAGACACCTCTCTATCACAAGAGATTCCGGAGTCATCGGACATTCCTCTATAATGGGCGAGACGTAGAATCCCATCGTCACCTTTGATGACATCCACATACTGTGAATCAGAGCCTGATGTTGTCAAAATCTGTTGTTCATAGTGACATCCAGTATCGTCAATGACTTTGTTTAGAGGTGTGCTCATGCAGCGGTCTTGAGCATCAGCCAATCCATCCCCATCTGCATCAGGTGCTGGTGTGGCAATAATCAAGTCAGAATTGTCAAAATTATTGTATGAGAAAATTTCCTCAGCGTTGTTGGTCAAGGAGATGTCAGCATAGGCTCCAACTGAGCCAATAGTGTCTACTTTTATGGTCTCCCAATTTGTTCCACTACCGCGCATAAGTACTAGGTCATCGTTGCTGTTATCTTGGTAAACGATGTGTAAATCACCTGTATCATCTGATTCAACTCTAATGTATTCTCCAAGATTATTGCTATTATTTGCTATCAATGAATGACTCCATCCATTTCCAGTGTTGGTGGCTAAGCGGACGCTATCCCATCCAGACAAATTTTGGTATGCAATATTTTCATTTCCGCTATCATCAATATCTAATTGTAACCACCATGCAGGCCAATAATTGCTTCCACTTTCGTTAATGTGAATATCATTAATACTCCAACCCGCTCCATCAAAAGCAGCATATCTCAAAGACCTGTCATACCAAGCGTTGATTACAGTTCCAGAAACAGGGTCGCTAATACTGTTGACGATTGCACATGTATAGGCAACTCGTGGCCTACCATCAGCACCGATTTGTAGGCTACTAAACTGGCCCGCATCGGTCCAATCATCGTAATTTGCACTATCTTCACCAAATCCATCGTCAATAACTCCGTAAGCCCATGATGAATCACTGCTATCCCAATTTGCGAATTTGAGGACGTACTCACCCGAGCCGATGTCTACATAGAAGGAAAACCATTCAGAATCACTATCGTCTATTGCAAAACCAATTCTCCCCTCACCTGAGTAGGGGTTTCCATCTCCGGTGTTTTCTCCTGGCGCGACAGTGTCAGTGGACCAAGATGTTCCATCATAACGCGAAATTCTTAGAACTCCATTCGTAACGTCGAAGGATGCGATTCTAGGTTCGTCGCTTGAATCGAGGGCGATTTCTGAATATTTCCCAATATCGCCGAATGTGTAGACATCATTTATTTCCCATGACCAAGCATTCCATTTTGCAACTTTTAGGTCACGGCCAGCCGCTGAGTAAAATGAAACCCAAATGGTGCCATCATCAGCAATTGCTGAGGAAGTCCATTGGCCGGTATCACCGTCAGAATCTGCAATTTCTTTGAGCCATGAAGTGGCACCTGAACGAGCACCTGCTGGCCATATTTCACTATCTTCTGGCAATTGATTATCTAAATCTTGATTACTCAAAATATCAACCGAACTTGGTGCTCCAAGAATCGGTGCTAAGGAGGTAAATACCAACAACAATAGCATTGCAATTGAGGCAGTCATGGTGTGGCGAGTCATCTGTATCACTCTCCGGAGGAGAGCGATATGGATTAAGTGATGCCCTTTCGGGGATTACTTAATTGAAATAGTAAATTAGGATAAATCACTGTTGAATTGGGTTGAATAATGTTCAATTTTGCCCATATATCCCTCTTTTTATCTCCCATAGTAACAATGTTTTTTGAACAGATGATTAACATGTCCTTTTCAATTTAGGAAAAGCCTCATTTCCTTCGGCTGTTTGTCATCATATAATGTCGGAGCGGGAGCCATCCTCAAAAGATGCGTATCCACTACCTGATGACCTAGATGTTGATGAGGATGGAATCATTACTGCTGATGAATTAGTTTCACATTTTGATTCTGACCAAGATGGCCAAGTATCAGTTGATGATTATGTTGAGGTTTCAAAACATGATAAAATTGACAAGAATCTTGACCGTATTAAAGCCCGGCGAAGTGGTAACAAGGGTTTTTTCCGCGGTCCCGAGAGCATCACATTTCTTGGTGGCATAATTTACGGAATAGTCTTTTTTAGCATAATGTCTGCCCTTTCTTCGGGTTTTTTATCATCAGATGTGAATGATTCAGTGTGGCTTGACCAGAAAATTTCAGACACGTTTCTCGACCCTGCAGATGAGGAGTGCTTAGATAGTTCAGGTGTAGTTTGGATTAATATTTGGATTGATAATGATGACAAAAAAATACGAATGCGTGTGAACAATGCACAACAATTTGAGGATGATTCCAAGGCATTACGCGTAGAATTGTCACAAAGTGAGATGGGTATTATTGGTGAAAAATTGATCGGCAATAATTCAGAAGGATATTTCGATTTTTCTCCCTATCCCGATGGGGAATATGAGGTAGAGGTCTACTTCCACAATTTGTCTGGTATTGATATGACCAATTTATCATCAGAAGAAAAGGATGACAAAATTATATCCTCACCCCTTCACACCGAAAGTGAAGTACGGATTCCAATTGAAATACATACTAAGGAACCCACTTTCTTACCGTGGGATAATGAACAGAAACAAGAGGCAAAAGTGAGTGAAAAAGGTCAGAGGGTTTGTCTCACGTTCAACCAATTAGGTCAGTGGAGTTGGGCTCTGATGGGGGCTGAATGGGCAGGTGGCCGTGAAACTGCAATGTTGACTGGCGGCTCAGCAGGTGTTCCAGCGTGGTGGATGGCCTTCATTTCCCTCTCAATGAGTGTCTTTTTCTTGTGTGTTCAATATCCACTGATGTATCGTTTCTATCACAAGGATATTGATGATATTTTGTCTGAGGATGAGATTATCAGAGTTGTTCAGCGCGCACTTAAGAGATGTGAAAAACAACTTCACTTGGAAATAGATTGGGAAGGGTTTGATGCGCGTCAGCGCTCTTTATCGATTGATGTATTGGTGCCATACCATACTAAAGAATCATCAGTAATTGCACTCAATCAAATTAACGCTGAAATGTTGAAAGTTGTGCTTGATGATTTCATTATCTACGGTGTAATTACTCCACTCCAATTGAAATCACAACCTCTTGGTGACCATTTAGGGTCAATTGAACAACTTTCTCACGGTATTCAAGGTATTGAACTGCCTGAATTGAATGCTGATCGCCCAGCCCTAGTTCAAGACTACACGGATTTTTTCAGTGGTATCCATGACACCGCAGCTCTTGAAAAGCGGGTTGAGGGTTGTGTAGATGATTTCTTCACGAAGAATAAGAAAATCGTAAAAGTTCATCTTTTTGTTGGGGTAGATGAGCAACGCATTGCTTTACGCTTAATCTACAAACCAAATATGAAATTTGCAACATTTAGATTTGGACAAACTTACATTGATATTGAGGATAAAATGAGAGAGCATCTCATAAGAACTCTCGATGAGCATTTAGGAGATAGGGACATCATCATATCGTGCCGAAATGAGGTGGCTACTGTTGCAGACCGTACAGGAGCGGGAAGAACAGAGAGCGCGGCAGGTGAGCATAAGGGCCAGGCTTACGTAGCACGTCAAGAGGGTTTAGCAGGTACGCTTTTGCAAACTCAGTTCATGGGGGATATTCTTTCTTCTGTAGAATATGTGGCGCATGAGAATCGTGAAAAGATTGACCGTTGGGGATTCTTAGGATTAATTGTCTTCGTATGGATTCCATTTATGGCATCGGGTGTACTTGTTGGCGCCATGATGGGATTGGTTGCTCGGATGCCATTCTTACGCGTGTTAACAGCGTGCTTCATAGGTGGAGCAGCAGCCTCAATTACTTGGGCATATACTGCAGAAGGTATAATCGAGGTATTACACGCATTGAATGCAGAGTTATTCATCCCGATTATTATCATCGTGATTTTTATTGCCGCAGTCATGCATATTCGAACCAATAAGAGGAGAAGACAGGAAGAACTTTTCAAGGGTTCAAGGGCGTTCTTTTCCGGTGAAATCTTAGATTAATCCTCTATTTTAGGGGTGGTTTTCATGGGCCTCGGCCTTCTCTCAGACAAATATGGTATGGTGGCAGTTGGCAACAAGATGGTTGATTTCGGGTGGCTTAGTCGTTGGTGCAAGTGAGTTAGGAAAGCGAAATGAGTTGATTGGTGCATTGCTGGTTTCAATACCTTTAGTATCGATTCTAGCAATCATTTGGCTTTATCGTGACACCTCAGACACTGACCAAGTTGCAGACTTTACCACCGGTATTTTGTGGCTTGTAATCCCCTCGCTTGTATTATTTGTGACACTGCCCACTTTCCTGCGTCGTGGAATGGAATTCTGGCCTTCATTAGGGATTGCCTGCGGACTCACGATTGCAGCATATTACATCGGACTCCAATTAGCAACAAGGTATGCTGGAATATCTTGAGAATCATTGTGAGAGGTCTTTGACTTTCTCTACCAAATCCATCTTTTTGATTCGCCACATGCCAATTGGTGTGAGGGCAATTGAGATTGCAATCACAATTCCAACTAATGATAATATTGAGATTATTTGTGGCTCTACAGTCATGAAGAATGCCCATGTGACCATTCCGTTAATCATTGCAACAGTTCCAAAGTAAGCAAAGAGTGCTCCTAATACCCCACCAACAATTCCAATGGCTAGATGTTCCCAAAACATCATTGTTCCCAATTTATTCATTGGCGCACCCAACACTCTTAGGGTTGCTAATTCGGTATCTCTTTCTGATAAATTCATCAGCAGAGTGTTGAATAAAACCGAAATTGCAATTATTATGCCAAGCCCTTCAATCGCAATATACATCGATTGCTGTTTTTCTAATAATGACTCAAAGGAATGAATCATGTCTTCTTTTACCACAAGCCCAACTGTCACTTCAGCAAGTCCTTCTATGCTAACATCGTCTGAGAATTGTAAGAGTACTGTTGTTGCTTCAATTCCAATTAAATCTGATAAATCAGAACGATGAAAGTAAATTGTTCGAGTTACCTCGCCTTTGGTGATGCCAGTGATTTCAACTTCTACCGGAGTAGCACCGACCATCACGATTAACTCATCTCCGACATTTCGTTCGAGGAATTTGGATGTCCCTTCATCGATTAAAATCTGGAGGGGCGTGGTTCCTTTCAGAGGTAACTCACCTTCCTTCAATTGTAGAACCATCATCGCTTCGCCATCATCTACTGTTGACATTTCTTCTAAGCCATAACCCATTAATTCACGTGTGTCATTTTGCAGAGGTATTGGGAATGTTAGCATTGTTTCATGCTCAACATTATTATTTTCAGCCCATTCAATAACCGCATCTTCTCCACCCGGATAGACGTAGGTCATTACATCCCAGTTTTGATTTTCTTTGATGCCACCCATCATCACCTCTTCCATAGTTCCCATCATGAAAAACATTGACCCAAATATTAGCATGGAAAGGCCTACTGCAAAAAAGGTGAAGGCCAACCTCATTGGTTTTCGAAGACTTGACCTGATTGACAGTCCAACAGTGGCAGGCAATTTTGCTGTAATTTGTTGTAATCCCCGCGATGATAGTTTCACTTCATGCTGACCACGAAATACCTCAAGAGGTTGCATTCGTGAGGCTTGCCAAGCGGGGCGTAGTCCTGATAGCATGACAATAATCAGCGCGATTAAAGCAATTTGAATTATTAAATTTGAACTCACACTTATCGTAACTGGTAAGCCAATAAGGTCAGAGTACATGGTAAACATAGCTGGTGCACCAATGTATATTCCGAGAATTGTTCCAATAATTACACCAATCAATCCTATGAAAACGGGGGCGAGAATGTATCCTGGCATGATTGATTTCTTTGGTATACCCAATGTTCGTAGAACTGCAATTTCCTTGGCTTGGGATTGAATTAATCTCTGCAGACTTAGGAAGATGGTGATGCCAGCAACTATGGCAAGCATTCCTGTAACATATGGGAACATTTTGGACGCGCCTTCTGCATCCACGCGCAAAAACTCAACAGATTCCACTCCCGACCTGTCGTGGGTTGAAGCAGGGGAGTCAGAGTGAGAATTTACGATTGTAACAATTTCAGCCATCACAGAACTCAATTCTAAGCCTTCATTCTCATCAGTCGATTGTAAATCGTAAGCTGGTTTTCCTTTGATGTCAATCAATAAACGGTTTGATGAACCAGACTCAAGATTTGCCAATCTTTCAAGTCCTGAATCGGTCAAATATCCAGTGGCAAGTGTGCCTCCCTCAGCAGGCATTAGTGAACCTTCTTGGGCAAAGTAAAGATGCTGAGAGTGAAAACCAATTCCTACTACTGTGTAATGCTTTTTACCCTGTCCAGCACCTAATACAACTGTGTCATCTAACTCGATGTCCATCGCTAGAGCAGCGTGGCTATCAAAAACAATTTCAGTTTCAGATTCTGCTAAACGTCCAGATGACAGTTCACTTTCCGTTGGCATCCAAACTTTGTCAACATCTCCTTCATCTATTCCATGCCAAACACCTGAGATGAGTTTCTCTTCACCATCTGAATTTGTATGATACATTAATCCGTTCAAAATCAGCCGTGCTTCACACTTATTTAACGAATAATCTGATTGAGGCCATTCATCAGAAATCGATTGACATAGATTTTCTGAGTCGCTTTCGTTCCAAGTTCCAATGGAATTTTTGACCCAGATATCTGGGAGATTTATTCCATCTTCCCCATCGTAGATTTCTTCGTAAAGGTTGGTAGCGGCATTGGCATATGCCCCAAAAGAAATTCCGGCGAAGACGCCGATTGCGACCATTAGAATTACTGCAGAAAGACGCAACTTGGTACGCCAAAGGCTTCTAGCCAATCTTTTGGTCAACAACATCGACATTTATTCACCTCAGTTGTTTACCTTTTCATCTGAAATTATTTTTCCACTATCTAAGCGAATTACTCTTGTTGCATACTTCGTGAGTGATTCATCATGAGTCACCATGATGACGGTAATATCTTCTGCTTCGCATGCTTTAACAAGCACTTCCATAACTTTGGTCGAGGTAGCAGAGTCAAGATTTCCAGTTAGTTCATCGCCCAACAATAATTTCGGGCTTTTTGCTAAACTTCTAGCGATAGCAACGCGTTGTTGTTGGCCACCACTGATTTCTGCTGGAAACCGGTCAATTTCATCTTCAAGCCCGACCAAAGAAAGCAATTCCAATGCACGCGAAGTATCTCGGCCACCAGATAGTTCCTGAATCAAAAGAATGTTTTCCAAAACAGTTAGGTCTTGTAGTAGATTGAAGAATTGGAACACATAACCAATGTTTTCTCTACGGAAAGAGGTCATTTTTTCAGCGTGAACACGGGGGACTTCTTCACCTTCGAAGGAAAATTCTCCTGCAGTCGGATTGTCAAGGGCGGCGACGCAGTTTAGGAGGGTAGTTTTCCCAGAACCAGAGGGGCCAAGGAGGATAATTCTCTCGCCTTTATCGATGGTAATATCAATTCCATCAAGAGCCTTAACAGTCTCAGAGGTCATCACATAATGCCTTTCCATTCCTGAAATTTCAACTAGTGTCATCGTAATCGAGTTTTGCGATTAGTTGTGATTATGTAAAGTTAACAGATTCCATGGTGGCACTGAAGATAATGCTCATGGAATCAAAACCTAACTCAAACCATTTCTCAAGCCGGGGTGATTCTTGAATAGTGGTGGCTAACCGCGTGCACTCCCGGGGGTGAATTAGATGCGTGAGGTTACAATTTTTTGGAAGCGCGAAAGGTTGGCCCTCAACCAAGTCGGCATAGTGACTGAAATTTTTGAAAAATGTGTTTTCCTTGGATATCTTGAACGAACTCCAACTGTTGTTTTGGCTTTCATTCGTGGTATTTGTAAGCCGGGTAAGACTCCATTTGATATGGATGAAAGTGATGATTACGAGGTTACAGAAATTATGTCTGAACCGACAGAACTTGACCCTGCTTGGATGTTCGTTCTCAACATCAAACACCCATTAACTCTACTTTCGGCGAAAATCGGGAAGTTGACAGTTAAACCAGGTTCTTGTTTTAACGATGAGGGATTATTCTACACTATCAGAGGGAGTCCACTCTCAATCAAAGTAGTAACTACTGCCGCAAGAATGATGCTAAAACCAGACCGAATTTCAGCCACAACAATCTCTCAATCTGATATCCAAGGTAACCAAATCATATCTGATAAACGAATGGAGGTTTTGAAAATTGCTTACTCTGAGGGTTGGTATAATACACCTAGAGAAATTACTCTCGGGGAATTAGCCAATAAAATAGGTCTAGGGAGAAGTACAGTCTCAGAACATCTCATTAAATCAGAGTCAAAGATTATTCAATATTTCCTTGAAGGTGACCCAACATTTTTTGGTGAAGAACCGAAGGGGAAATGAGTTATTCTCAATTTGGTTATTTCAGATTAACAGACATTGCAGGGTTGTATATGAGGATTGTTACTTGGAACCTAAACGGTATTCGCGCCGCCCATCGTAAAGGCTTGGAAGATTTCATATCAAGAATAAATGCAGATATTTGGTTGTTCCAAGAAATACGTGCTTTACCTGAACAGATGCCAGATGATTGGCAAGAGCCAGAAGGTCACGATGTGCTGTGGCATCCCGCACAGAAAAAGGGGTACTCCGGCGTAATGACTTGTTCAAGAGTTGGGCTTGAGGAAGAGGGGAGAGGTATTGACACAAACCTTGACCAAACAAGAGACCCAGAAGGGAGGGTATTGCACACTAAGCACGGTAAACTCCACTGCATCAATATCTATTTGCCAAATGGCGGGGTAAGTATTGAGAGACAACGCTACAAAGACCAATGGGTAGAGGATTTATTGATTTGGTCTCAGAAATTTATTGATTCTGATGAGCCGACTTTACTTTGCGGTGACCTCAATATTGCACACACAGAGGATGACATTTGGAATCCCTCTGGAAATCGACGTACATCTGGGTTCTTAGATCACGAACGTCAATGGTTCTCACGTCTACTTGATGCTGGTTGGCATGACCTATTGCGAATTCATTGTGGGTTAGTAAAAGGGCCATACACATGGTGGTCAAATAGAGGACGGGCACGAGAATTGGATAGGGGATGGAGAATTGATTACGTTCTTGCGAACAAGGCCGCGAAAGACATTTTCAAATCAGCCGAAGTTTTGCGTGAAGGTGGTTTAGTTGTCTCAGACCACGCACCTTTAATCGTTGATTTAGAGATGTGAATTCTCATTCACTTTGTGAATAGAAGATAGCGCAATCAGTTTTTTCACAAAAAAATTGGATTATTTTCTTGTCGGACAGACTTTAGCGTAGTTGCCGCCCCGTAGGGGCGGAAGGGGTGCAAGTAGTGTCAGAAATCACAGTTGATGAATTGAAACAGGAACGCCTCAAACAATTACTTCCAACCGGTAGAGGCGTTTGGATACCGATAGACCACGGGGCATCAGATTGGCCTGTATCGGGTCTCAGCGATGTTGGTTCCTTGGTTAGTGCTCTTACATCAAGTCGAGGCCCCGATGCAATTCTTTCTCATCGGGGTCCTCTATCAAATCATCAACATGATACCCGAGAAAACTGGCGCGGTGGCTGGGTTCTCCATCTATCAGTATCAACCAGACATGGTGGGGCGAAATCCGATTTCAAAGTGCTCGCAGGTGAGCCGAGCAATGTCGTAGTCTCCGCTCTTGAAAGAGGAGCGATTGGAGTGAGTGTTCAAGTAAACCTTGGTAATGAAAATGAAGGTGGAATGCTGGAGTTTTTAGCATCTGTTTCAGACGAATGCCACTTTTTGGGTGTCCCTCTTTTGGGCATGATTTACCCACGAGGCCCTAACTTGAATATTTTAGAAGGAGATGAAACCGAAGCAGTTGCTCACGCCGCAAGAATTGGTTGGGAACTTGGCTGTGATGTTGTCAAAGTTCCTTGGACAGGCTCAATTGAGTCATTTCAACAAGTCACATCATCGGTGCCAATTCCGGTTTTAGTATCTGGTGGACCTAAACAAAATGACTTCAAAGCAGTTGTACGAACTGTCAGGGCCGCAATGGCAGCAGGTGCTGGTGGAGTTTGTATGGGTAGACAAATTTTCTCAGATTCAGATCCTGCCGCTAGAGTCGCTGAGATTGTTGAGGTAGTTCATGGAATTCCTTGGGATGCGGACGGCCGCTTCAAATTTGATTCAGATGAAGCAGATGACTTGGAAGATTTGGTGGAATCTTTTCGTGATAGCCTCGGGAAATTTAGTAAGAATTGAGGTGTTTTAATGGAATTATGGCTTTCCTCAAACGATGGCGTGGCTGAACATCCTGCCGATGCTTTGGTTAGTGCAAAAGATGAGTCTTTCCCGAATTGGGCTACTGAAGAAAGCGAAATTAGAAGGTATCAGGTTGAAAATGGGGCAGTTACTGATGGTGATGGCAGAACTATTGGCGCTTTCATCCAAATTGAAAATGATGAAGGCCAAGCAGCCGCATTAGAGTTCGTTGGATTGGCAGATTGGTTACTTATCGACTGCCCTGATTGGCAGATGATTCCACTTGAAAACTTAGTCGCAGCGGCTGACCAAACGTCGACAAAACTCGCCGCTAAAATATCAAACTCAGACCAATTACAAGGGGCTACCTTCGCACTACAGAGGGGAGTTGATGCGCTCATACTTCCTGATGATGAGGGTATTTGGAGGGTTGCCCAACAACTTGCAGCCCAGAGATTATCAGACTCCGGAGAAGTCAAGGAATCGAGTTCGATATTGGTGGCGGAATCACCTGAACTTGTTAAATTACAAGTTACAAGTGTAGAAACTGGAGGAGTTGGGGACCGCGTTTGTGTTGATTTACTGCAAATGCTCGAGATTGGTGAAGGCGTACTAGTGGGTTCTAGCGCCGCTCTTTTGGTTCTAGTTCATGGGGAGACATTGTCATCTGAATTTGTTCCTCCTCGCCCTTTCAGAATTAATGCTGGACCAGTTCACTCGTACATTTTAATGGCTGATGGTTCAACAAAATACCTTTCAGAATTAATGGCAGGGGATGAAGTGTTGGTAGTTTCCACAAGCGGCTCAAGAGCGGTGGCTGTTGGACGGTTGAAAATTGAGCCTAGGCCTCTTCTTTTGGTTCGATTTAACAGTACAAAATATGGTGAGGGTCAACTGTTCTTACAACAGGCTGAGACAGTTAGACTTGTGTTAAACCTTGAAAAGACGGCCTCCGTCACGCACCTTGAGGCGGGGATGAACATTCTCGGTGCTACCGCTACAGCGGGACGGCATATCGGCCAAGCAATCAGCGGAGATGTGGAGGAAAAGTGAATGGGTGTCATCGGTCAAGGTGAAGGTCACGGAGGCATCAGCCTCCTACACGCTCTTGGCGCAGGCTATGGCTGTTCAATCGGAGTTAATTTGTCAACTAAAGTACGATTGAGAGATGATAAACCCGGTAAAGAAGCCGAAGACCCAAATGGCGTCTTAGACGCGGTTGTTTCTGCTTGGGTTGAGGCTGGTTTAGAGAAACCCGCCGACGAATTATTTTGGCAAGCACGTAGCACGGTCCCGATGGGTGTGGGATTGAAAAGTTCTGCAGCAATTGCAGTCGCTGGAATCAGGTCTTTGATGGATGCCACGAAAGTAGAATTATCAAATGCCGACATTGTTGATTTGGCATCGAGGGCTCAGTTAGATTCTGGCGTGTCATTAACAGGCAGTGTTGATGATTCATGGGCCGCTGTTGAACCGGGATGGAAAATCGTAAATCCAAATTTACCAGCGGCTGAAGGCGTTTTATTGGACGGCCTATTTGTTGAACCTGAAGACTGGAAAATTCTAATTATTCCACGTGGTGAGCGTGAATTATTACCTAATCCCGATAGATTTTCTCAGATGGCTCCACAATTTGAGAAAGCGATCGCTGCGATGGAGCAAGGTTCCCTTCTTGTCGCTCTTACTGAAAATGGCAGGGCTTCCGCTAATGCATTGGGAGATGCTCAAGGTCGTAGATTGTCAAATGATTTGCTAGTATGGGGTGCTAGAGGCGCTGGAATATCAGGTTCAGGACCTGCGATTGCCGCCGTTATCCCCGTACATAGTGAAGTAACTTTGAGGAGGATTGTCCAACTTGCTGAGCAACGCGGACACAAAACAGTCGTAACTGATATCTGGGTTGAATAATTGAGGAGTTGATATCCTGTCCATGCGTTTGGGTGATACTTTGGCTGTAACTCTGTTCGGTGAAAGCCATGGGTTGGTAGTTGGCGCATTAGTTGAAGGCATCCCGCCGGGAATCAAAATTGATGCGAAATCTCTTGCTGAAGACTTGTCTAAAAGACGTCCTGGAGGTCATTTAGCTTCTAAACGCCGTGAAGATGATGAATGTCACATTCTCAGTGGCATCAATGAAGGATTCACAACTGGTTGGCCAATTTTATTAGTAATTGCCAATAAAGATGCTCGGTCTTCGGATTATTCATTTCTCCCCAACCATCCTCGTCCCGGTCATGCTGACTTACCAGAATTAGTTCGCAGTAAAGGGCATTCTGATTTGCGCGGCGGTGGCGGAAATAGTGCCCGTCTTACGGCGGGATTGGTTGGGGCTGCTAATCTCTGTAGACCAATTGAAGAAGATTCAGATTGGCGGGTTGAAGCTCATGTACATTCTATTGGTGATGTAGTTTCCCAAGGAATAGAGACGCTTCCGAAAGGCACTGGGGAAGAATGGGAAAGAACACGTTGCCGCGACCAAAATGCAGCAAGGAAAATGGTTGCGCTGGTTGAGAAGATGCGGTCAGAGCGCGATTCGATAGGAAGTTCAGTAGAATTGAGAATTTCAGGACTTCCATTAGGTTTTGGTCAACCGTGGTATGATGGAATTGAGCCGGCATTAGCAAAAGCTCTGATGGCAATTCCTGCTGCAAGAGCAGTTGAATTTGGACGGGGCACCAAAGCCAGTAAAATGCGTGGTAGTGAACATAATGACGCATGGAGCATTGGTGATGAAGGACCAAAACCCAAGGAAATGCGAGCGGATGGCGCACTTGGAGGCATGGCCACTGGTGGAGACCTGTTCGTAATTGTTCATTTCAAACCACCAAGTAGCATTTCCCAATCACAAAAAACACTCAACCTTGTTTCTGGAGAAGAAGAGGAACTCATTGTGCTTGGGAGACATGACCCGGTAATCGCTCCACGTGCAGTTGCTGTGGTGGAATCTTCAGCACGCCTTGTTTTATCGGACTTATCTATACAAGGAGGCTGGTCTCTTGAGTGAAGTGAAAATATTCAAATTCGGGGGTTCCTGTCTAAAGGAGTCAAATGATCTTGAAGCAGTTGTTCAGAGAATAGTAGAATCATCTCAGGAAAAAACTGTAGTTGTTGTTTCAGCATTGCATGGGGTTACAGACCGCATACTTCAGAGGTTAGAGAGTAATGATAGGCAATCAATTCCTGCTTTTGTTGCCTCAATGGAAATGATGCATTTAGAGATTTCACCAACATTGGTGAATGATGTATATTATTCCAAATTTCGCGACGCATTATCAGCACTTTCAGATGCTCTTTTGAATAATTGTGAAAACCCATCAGAGACTTCCCAAATCAGAGCACAAATTGCAGGTGAGCAGATGAGCAGTGTTGCGGTTTCTGCGGCAGTTAGTGCTTGTGGGATTGATTGTAAACCAATCTGGTCTGAGGAACTTGGAATCAAGATTCACAACGTCAAAGGAGAATCTGTTATTGATATTGATTCAACCATTCAAGCGCTCAAAATCCCTGATGTACCTGTGTTAGTCGTAACGGGGTGGTATGGTGTGCTGAATGGTGAACCGGCCCTGCTTGCAAGAGGTGGCTCAGACTTGACTGCAACTTCTCTTGGGGCGGTATTGAACGCATCAGAAGTAACAATTTGGAGAGATGTATCGGGAGTACTGGCTCTATCTCCTAGATGGGCAATACCTTCTCGGAATCTTCCTTATTTATCATACACTGAGGCTCAAGAATTAGCATTATTTAGTGAACCTGTATTACATCCATTTGCGGTAGAACCACTTAGGAAAGAGGGAATACCCTTGAGGTTGAGACCTTTGCACAACCCGGGAGACTTGGGGAGTTGTATAGGTCCTTCAATTGCAACTGGGGAACCACGTGTGCGAGCAGTTGGCTGTTTACCACATCTTATTCCTTTGACAATGAGGTTGTCAGGAGTGATGTCAGTTGCCAAGGTTGTTGCGGATGCTACGATATTGTTAGATCGCGCTCGAATCCGCGTTTGGTCACTACGCGCAAGACCAAATGAGGCTCGATTTTTAGTTTCGCAGAGAGTTGCATCGCGGGCAATGAGATTACTTTCAGAAAGTCCTGGTTTACCAACACCAAATCTTGGTGATGCAATTTCAATACTCTGTCTTGTGGGTGAGTCAATCGGAAATAATTTTTTGATTAGTTCTGAAATTGAAGAATTTGCCCGTCAATCTGAATTGAAACTAACTCATTTAGACGAAGGAAAAAGAGACCATGCATTGCATTACACGGTTTCAGATGAACAGACTCAAGAGGCATTGATTTCAATTGCGAAAAAATTTGATCTTCTCATTCCTTGAGAATTAATCAATTATTCGTCTGAGCCGCCTTCGCGCATTTTTTGGTAGCGGCCGGGTATGTCTGCAACAAACACAATAGCAACCAACATGAATACAATCATAGTTCCTAAAGCGACCCCATAAACACTCTCGAGTTCAACACTTTCCTCTAGTCTTAAGGCGGAAATTTCAGAAAATATTCCAACAAAACCTGATATCACATCTTTGAATAATAATGTTGTAATTGCAACCACCGCGGCAATTATTGGTGTGATTACTAGACTAATGTGATACTTGGTTAGAACTTTCTTGACATTCATCACGTATACTTCGCCAGTTCGAATGCTGGTATCTAACATTGAAAAACGAATTACACCATTGGTCAATTCAATGTACATTACTAACAAAACTGCGTAAGCCACTAATGCAATTTTTTGCAGAAGTTCATCATCAAATGAAAGCCATTCAAAACTTACCTTACTTGCTGCAAACCTGAATGACACAATTATGAATAAAACGTATGAAATGAGTAGGAATCTTGAATCTCTTGAAATAATTCCCCAAAATCCACATCCAATAGCCGCTAGTACTAGTAGAAGATGAATTGCCAAACCAAGCACTTCAACGCCAATGGTTTCTCCAAACCAAAACCATGCAGTTCCTGATACTGGTGTGACGATGTAAGTGAGAACACCTAACATTATCATTACTGCACCAGATGCCATTTGCAGGGTTTGCACCATTTTGTCAGCAGGAAGGAATTTCATTTTTGGAACCAAAGGTCCACCAAATAGGCTTTCAACGAAAGATGGAATATGAACTTCAGGAACTGCGTCCTCAGGGATATCAGATGAGCCGGTCATCTTTGCTGCTAGTGCTTTTCTACTTGGTGCAGATGAGCGTACCACCTTTCCATCGTACAAATGGCTGGTGTCACTACTAACTCCTTTTTGTGCCATTTAAATCACCTAGAATCCTCTTGCTCCTGCTAGAGCGGTTGAGAGTAGCATATCAGGCTCCCAGTCCATGACAAAAGCACCAAGGCCTCGCAACTCACTGATGAGAATGTCGCGCTCAGTCTTGAGAACCTCGTAACCAGTTCTATCAAGGCGTCGGGCATCGAATTCAAACTCGAGGCTTGAAGGAGTGAGAATTGTTGTGTCAAAATCTCGGGCTCGAAGGTCGCGCACGGCATTGACAATTGTGCTATCATCTTCTAAACATGATAGAATGATAATTGGACTACCTTTGTTAATATGAGGAAGAATACGGTTAGTCACCACTTGTAATGGTGTAGCCCCTCTTGCCATAGCACCTGCTAATTTCGTTAGAATAACGTACAGTTGCTTCTTTCCTGTATCTCGGTCAACACTAACAATTTCATCAGCGTATGAAACCAGTCCGACAGAATCTCTTCTTGATAGGAAGAAGGATGCCAGTGAAGCGGCTGCACGAGTTCCATAGACCAAGGAGTTCCTGCTAACTGGGCCGGTTTCAGCGACAGCTCGACTATCTAAAATCAGAATGATATCACTGACAGCGTCACGTTCACGCTCGTTCACCATCAATTTCCCTGTTCTACCATAAGCAGGCCAGTTGATCGATTTCATTGGGTCGCCTGCGATATATTCACGCAGGTTGTAGAATTCAGAACCAGGTCCTGGCTGGCGAATGTTAACCGCACCTGTGAAAATCTTTGGCACCTTACTCTTGACAAATGCATCCTTGAGGTCCTCAGTCTTAGGGAATACTAGGAAGTCATCATAAACGTGCAATTCCTTCTCTTTGTGGAATAGCCCAAATGAATCTTGGATGCGAATGCATACAGGTCCAATAGTATAAAATCCACGAAGTGGGCATTCAACTGTGTATTCAATGACAGTTTCACGCCGAGGACCTAATTCCATCAGAATGTAGTTCGCTCCTTCTTTGATTCTCATTACTTCTGGCAGACTATCTCTAACTTCCAAAACTTTGGAGAGTGGTGACATATTCTGTACTTTGAGAGTGACATCGACTGTTCCATCTTCAAACACACGAGCGGCGCTGAGTTTTCGCATTGCTTCCAAGCGGCTGAGAGAAGCCCCCGCTTCTTCATCAGAGCGCTCTTCCATTCTGCGTCCACTTGCTGACACATCTGCATGCGCAGAACGTAGTGCTGCCCAAGTCAAAAACGACAATAGAACAACTGCAACAGTTACGAGTTGATGGTTTCGTAGAGTCAAGCCGAGTAAGTAGAGCGCTATCGCTAAACTGCCAAACATGGCAGATTTACGGCTCCATGCCATTCAACTATTCCCTCCATTCCGCATGCCTGAATTTTATGAAATAATCAGACAGTTGGGACAGGAACCTGTCCAAGAATTGTCTGAATAACTTCGTCAGTTTCAAGACCCTTGATTTGGTGCTCAGGCTTTAGGATAAGTCTGTGCGCTAGTGCAAGAACTGCTACTGACTTTACATCATCAGGAGTCACGAAATCTCGTCCGCGCATTGCTGCTGCGGCTCGTCCGGTCTTGAGTAGTGCTTGTGAACCTCTTGGTGAGGCACCGACTAGAACACGTGGGTCCTCGCGCGTGCGCGCTACGACTTCTACCATGTACATGCGAATTGCTGGGTCAACATAGACATCTTCAATCGCTTGCTGCATTGCAATCACACGCTGTGGGTCAGTGATGACTTCAACATCAACTGCGTCCTTCTTTCGAGTGATACGTCGGGCTAGGATTTCGTCTTCATCAGCACGGTCCGGATATCCAACGCTCATCTTGAACATGAAACGGTCAAGTTGTGCTTCAGGTAATGGGTAAGTTCCTTCTTGCTCCACAGGGTTCTGTGTAGCCATTGTTAGGAACGGTGCTGGCAACTTGTGGGTCACTGTACCGATAGTAACTTGCTTCTCCTGCATAGCCTCAAGCAAAGCAGCTTGAGTCTTAGGTGGAGCACGGTTAATTTCGTCAGAAAGTAGTAGGTTACAGAAGATTGGACCAGGCTTGAAGGTAAATTCTCCCTTCTTTGCATCGTAGATGTTTGTTCCAGTGATATCTGCTGGTAGCAAATCAGGTGTAAATTGTACACGCTTGAAGTCACAACCAAGTGCGTCAGCGAAAGTATTCGTCATCAAAGTCTTAGCTAGACCCGGATAATCCTCGAACAGTAGGTTACCGTTTGAAAGAATGTTGATAAGAACATTGTCAATCACGTGCGATTTACCGATAATCACTTTTTGAACTTCAGCACTAATTGCTTGTCCAATAGCGCCTACGGCTGCTAGTCGTTCTTTCACTTCTGGGCTACTTTGGTGTTTAGGAGCCGCTGGCGCAGCTGCTGCTTGAACCGCTGGTGCGGCTGGTGCGGCTACTGCTGGTGGTGGCGGCGCTGCTGCGCCTCCTGCGGCTGGGTTCGTTCCGGGCGGGGGGGGTGGTGCTTGTACCATTTTTCATCTCTCCATTTTCTTCTCATTTGTGTTTTACTTTTTACCCCATCGGCGAATTGTCTGAAGCAATTCGCGTTGTTTTTCAGGGGAATAGGATACATTTTGTGAATAGGCTAACTCCACTAAACGTGGGTCTCCTATCATTGATTGAATTTCTGCTGGTGTTTTAATTGCCATCTCGTCACGCGTTAAATCATAGAAGACTCTGATTTTTGTCATCAGCGCCTCGCGCATTCTTTGCTTGTAAGTACTCGGGTCAATCTTCTCAGGTCTTTCTCGGAATCGAGTTAGGTCGAACACATGGCGCCAATTCTCTTTTTCTGGAACAACCATTATTGCTACGAGTAACAATAGTAAGAGGTTGAGGACGATTAACCACTTCAGGAAATTATCAGAAGTGAGCAAAACGATGGTGCTCATAGTTTCTGTGAATGGGTTGGAAATAGAGCCAGTTACGTGTCGGCTTTCATCAAAGACGATTCGGAATTCTTCCATCTTTAGTTTGATACTGAATGGCAACATTTCGTTGTCAAATTCCATCATGTCATAAATTAGGGCTGTGAAATAAGCATCATTACCTTTCCAGCCATTATCTCCTTCGAGGTGGCGTTGCCAACACGATGTTGACTCAGTATTGCAATCTTGGCGGACATCGGTTTCAGCTGCTTTGGCGGCAGTCCAGAACCTGTTTGAAATTACTTCATCGTCAGCGATGAAAACGATTGAACCTGTGGCTTTCAAGGAGCCGAATGAAGCCCCATCCTCTCCAGGAATTTTCCTCTCATCAAGGACGTCAACATTAGGATAGTCCATTCTAATGATAAGAGATAGGTTGCTTATCGGGTTATCTTGCTCGTCACAGGAATTTGAACCTATGCGGTCAATACAAGAACCATCACTCGCTTTTGATAGGACGTTAACGTCTCTCTTTACGTAATCATCATTGCTTGTGTCATCAGTGGGCAATGCTTCCCAACGCATTGCTGTTGGTGCCTTGAACATTACAGGCATGCGACAGTGGTCGAGATCATCTCCTCTTTCGTTGAGCATGGTGTCGCTACAGCCAACGGGGTTCATTCCGAATTGTTCGCCTGAAACGACATCATTTCTGATTCCAGAAATCCCCCAAACATTTGTTGGATTCTCGTTTCCTGCAACGCCGTCATCATCGTAGGTTTGCCAACTTTGACTCTCATCAAGGAGTGTTTCACCAAAGTATGTTACACCAAACTTGACGGCAAGCCTGTTTGCATTTTTGCCATCAGTGGCGACAATTACCTTTCCGCCAAGTTCAGTTACAAAGTGATGAATCGCAGTTGCTTCAGTCTCGTCAATTGGTTTTTCGGTACCAGCAATCACTAACATTGTACGGTGTGGTTCTTCCCAGTCGTTAACTAACATCGGTGTGGAAAGTGTGTTGCGAATTTTGTACCCTTCCCCACTACTCCCTCCTAGGCTGGCTCTCATGTCAGTAACCTGCGCCAATTGGGTTTTCTCATCCGATGCCTCAGTGACATAAGCGGAGTAGTAAGTTTCTTTGTTTGCAGTGACTAATGTCATCGATAACATCATCACAATAATCAAGATTGCAAAGGTTGCACCAATGATAGTTCCAAAGTGCTTTGGGCCATCATCGTCTTTTGCCATTTTTCACTCACTTCCTTATTGTTGAACAGACCCGAGCCTACGATTGCTAACTCGTGGAATTAAGTTCCGCAAATATATGTTGTTACTGTTAGAGTGGTGGGTTTGTAGTAGTTTCAAAGTAAGGTGTTGTGTATCATTTGCAAATATACTGCAAAAGGGCGGAAAAAAATGATAATTTTTCATTCAATTTCTTCTACGAGTCAGAGCACCCAACAAAAGAGAAATAATCGCCGCACCGGGCCATATTGGAGTCCAATTTTGTGATACTACATCGCCATCATTTGATGAATCATCATCGTTATTCGATGGCTCGCTGCCATCTGATGAATCTCCACGGTCTTCAACAATACTGACTGTGCTTTCATCTGAATCAGCAGTTTGTGACCGACCCGCATCAATATCGCCTCTTGATTGAATTGATATTTCAATTACACAATTCTTTGTCGGGTGGCTGTCAGATGTTGAAATATTTAGAATCTGAGTAAGGTTCTTTCCCATTTCAATTGCAACGCCCTCTAGTTCCTCAGCTCCTGAAACATCCAATAGAGGGCATGAATCAGTCACAGTCACTTTGTAAACTGAGTCAACTGCATTGCCTTCGTTCTTTACAGAAACTTCTAGAGAACTGATTGTGCCAGCATTCAGAGGCCCATTTGCCTCAGATAAATCAATGGTCAAATCAACAACCATTGGTATTGTGACATTTCCTTCACCATCTTTCGAATCGCCGCCAGTCGTTGGCAATCCAGCATAATCTGTGACTGTTCCAGTTACTATGAATCGGTCACTCTGGCTAGCTGCAAATGCTGCAACATCAATTTGGTTTATTGTGAAATCAAACGTTTTATTCGTTTGAGCGCCGACTTCTACAGTATCTGGTCCGTTGGCGGACCCATCAAAAGGTATGTCATATTCTATGTCAAGGCTCATTGCCGCCATATTTTGATTATCAATCCAAAATTTCACGCTTACTTCTCCGTCCAATCCAATTTCAAAGATGGGTGCAGTGTCCTGAGGTGTATCAATACCTATTTCCCATCCTGCTGGAATCTCAGGCGGGTCATCTTGTGCTGTGGCCGGAAATGGCATCATCACAAGCACCAGCATCAGGGTGAGTAGTTTGGCTCGCACATTCACTTCGATACCCTCCTCATTGTTGAAACCGTCGCTTACTCATTCATTATTTGATTCAAACAACGCCGGGCCAAAACTTTCACCATTTTACGGCGATAATTTGGCTTCAAACCGGTGTTGTTGACCGGTTTTATGGATTTTCTGAGAGATTCTGAAAGAATCTCTATACTTTCTTTTCCACTCCACTCCGGCAGAACTGCCGCGACTTCTTCGTCGTGAACACGTGGAATAGACTCTAACCCGGTGGAAGCAATTTTGAGTGCTGAAATTTCTTCTCCATCAAGTTTCCATGCAGCGGCTATTCCTGCTTCTGGGAAATCCCAAGATTCCCGCAATGTCAACTTGTGATAACATCCGGTCAATTCAGAACTTTCAGTTGGTAAAGTAACGTGAGTTACTAATTCACCTGGTTGTAATACATTTCTTGTCATACCATCTAATTCAAAGAAATCGGAAAGGAGCATCTCTCTCTTTCCATTTGAGGAAGCGAGATGAATTGTTGCATTTAGGCAAAGCAAAGCAGGCGCTAAGTCAGCTTGATATGTTGCAACACAAAGTGTATTTTGATTGGGGATAACTCGGCAATCTGCATCTGTCCCGCATTCACATTTGTGACACCAATCAATAGATTCCCGCCAATCCTCAGATTGATTGAACCAGTAACAACGAGTGTCTAAACAGAGGTTTCCCCCAACTGTTCCAGACCGCCGAATCATGACTGAAGCAATGCTTTTTGCTGCATCTTTTAGTAAAGGATGTATGATTTCACTTTCTGCTAAATCGTGTAATCGAACCATGCCACCTATATGAGTAGGAGATAATTCGCTCATTTCAGCAACTTTTGCAAGTGAGATGACATTCGGTTTGTGATTTAGATGCCATTTGTAATTTGGAATCAAATCTGTGCCTCCGGCTATCCAATCAAATTCTTGACCGGCTGCAATAAATTCGCCAGCCAAATCCAGAGCCTGCTCAAGGCTGGTTGGCATCAGCAACTCAAATGGAGGCATTTTCATGTTTCATCACCTCGGTGTCTTCGCTCAGTGTGTTTCCATGCGGAACCGGCCAATCGCGGATTGTCAACATAATCTTGAGATGGGATTACCGAAACCTTCCAATCATCAGATTGTTCATCGGCAGGTATGGTGGCTGTAAATCCAAACAAAGCGCCATTATGATACGGTTCGATATCGTCATTATTGCGTCGGGCAATGTCCCGTTTTTCATGTTCTTCAGCGCGATTTGCAAGTGTGTCTTGAAGTGAGGATAGTTTCAGTCTTGGTGTTTCTAATTCTAGTGGGTCAGAGATACCCTGCGACTTGCATAATTTTTCGATGTTTCTATGCATTCTGTCCGGTGTGATTGGTAATTCATCAACTCTGACACCAATTGCATCGTATACCGCATTACAAACTGCTGGTAGGATTGGTAAAAGCGGTCCTTCCCCTGCTTCTTTAGCTCCAAACGGACCTTCTGGGTCATTACTCTCAACAATGATAGGGAAGACCTTTGGCATTTCATGAACGGTTGGAATCTTGTAATCTAACAGATTAGCATTCAGAAGATGTCCACTTCTCCCGTACACCATCTCTTCAGATAGCACTTGACCTAATCCCATATGGCAACTGCCAATTATCTGGCCTTCAACTGCCAAAGGATTCAGTGCTTTACCACAGTCGTGTGCAGCCCAGACATTGATTACGCTTGTTTGCCCAGTTTCAACATCCACTTTCACCTCGGCAACATATGCTGAAAATGAGTAAGCAGGAGCCAATCCAGCGGCGGCTCCCTTGTGTGCCCTGCCCATTGGTGGTGTTCGATACGCTCCTGATGCAACTAGCGCTCCTCTTTCTTCCTGTGCTTTGTGTAGTGCTTCAAGATAAGAGACACCGACAGCCGGATCTCTTTTGTCGTATATTCGACGGTCCCCTAACACGAGTTTTTTAGGGTCGGCACCGGTGATATCAGCGGTTGCGTCAAGCAAATCTTGACGTATTTTCATCGCCGCTGAAATTGCCGCATTTGCGTTCATAAAAGTCACTCTGCTCGAATATGAACCTAGGTCGACAGGAGAAGTATCCGATTCCTGTGAGCGAACTCGAATCATGTCTAATGGAAGTCCCAAAACCTCAGCCACAGATTGAGCGACAACCGTGTCAGAACCTTGTCCAATATCGGCAGCACCTGTATGGATTGTTACCCCACCATCCATGTCAATTTTCAAATGAACAGTGGCATGAGGGAACTTGTTTGGGTCCCAATGAATCGGTAATCCACTTCCTGAAATGAAGAATCCACAGCCAACTCCAATGCCATGACCTAATGGCAGTTTTCGGAACCGTTCATCCCAACTTGATGCTTGACGTACTTTTTCTAGGCACTCTCTCATCCCTGTACTAGTGATTCTAAACCCTGTGATAGTTGCACTAAGAGGTGGTAGCAAATTTGCTAAACGAAAAGTCATTGGGTCAACCTGAAGTTTGTCAGACAGGTCATCTAATCCGACTTCGAAGGCACAGCGTGAGTTTACTGCGCCATGACCGCGCATCGCACCACTTGCAGGTTTGTTTGTCCAAACCCTCGCCCCAGTGTAATGGAACGCGCCAATCTCGTAAGGTGCGGTGTGAAGAACTCCGTTGTAGTAAGTTGTGACGTGGCCAAATGAAGCGAAAGCACCGCCGTCAATCAAAGCATCAGTTTCAACACCGCAGAGTCTGCCTTTTGAATCAGCGTGAAGATTCATCTCAATGTGTGAGGGGTGTCTACCTCGATTAACAAAGAAAACCTCTTCCCGGTCAAATGTGATTCTCACTGGCCGTCCTGATTTACGTGCTAATATTGCTGCGCACATCTCATGGGGAAATGGGTCCGACTTACCGCCAAATCCGCCACCTACAAAGGTTCTATAGACATTTATTTGATGCATCGGGATTTCCAACACATCAGCGAGTGACCGATGCAAATAGTGTGGGACTTGTTGTGGGGTATAGACTGTTAATCTCCCTCTTGGGTCCCAATTTGCAACGGTTGCGTGTGGTTCTGTGAAGCCGTGGTTAACGCCACGAAATGTCCAATTTGAATGGTGAGATGCTTGTGCATTCTCGGTCATTTTTTCTACTTCTCCGAACTCTTGGAAAACTCGTTTTTGGATATTTGCTTCACCAATGTGATATTTTCCTCTGTCATGAATGGGGTTTTCACTATCTTCTAATCCATCTTTCATATCGTGAATGCTGTCTAATACCTCATATTCAACATCAATGAGTTGTAGCGCTTGTAGCGCAGTAGATTCATCTTCGGCCGCTACCGCCGCCACTAAATCGCCAACATGGCGGACTAAACTGATTGCTAATGCGTGCTCATCTTTGGTGACTGGCAGGACTCCAAATGCGTTGCTTGCATCGACTCCGGTTGCGATTGCAACGACTCCATCCAACGCTTCTGCGGCAGAGGTATCGATTGATTTAATCCGAGCAAAATGATGAGGGGAACGGAGAATTTTGCCAATTAATTCGTTGGATAATCGAATATCGTCTCCATATTTTGCTTGTCCTGTGACTTTGTAGCGCCCATCAATCAAAGGTGTTCTATTGCCAATAGAGGTGCTAGTGACTAATTCATCGTGGCGGTGAATACCCCAGGGTTGAGACAACTTTCCGCCTTGGCTTTTAGGAATTTTTTCATCATCTTGTAAGGTACTGAATTGGTCTTTTCCCCCACTGCCTGGGCGGGAAAATGGCAATTTTCCCGGTTGCTGTTTATAGCCAACCATTTCCTCTTCGTCAGTCATGCAAGTATCACCTGACTATGCGTCATCTCCCATGAAACCAGGGTGTGGGTCTGAGTGTGGAGAGGTTGGGTTTGAGGTTGATTTTCCACTACGGAGTATCTCTGCAGCGGCTTGAATTGATTCAATAATCGGTTGGTAGCCGGTACATCGACAGAGGTTTCCTTCGATTGCAGTCTTGATTTCAGCCTCAGAAGGATTGTCATTTTCTTCTAAAAGTGCGGTAATCACAATTAAAAATCCAGGACTACAAAAACCACATTGACTACCTCCGTAGGCGGTAAAAGTCTCTTGGATAGGTGAGAGGTGGTGGCCGTCTGAGATCCCTTCAACAGTGGTTATTTCACACCCTTCGACCTCACTTGTCATGGTTAGGCAAGAAAGTCTTGGTTCACCATCCACAAGAACGGCACAACATCCACAAGTGCCCATGTCACATCCTCTTTTGACTCCGAGCATGCCAACTTGGTCACGCAAGGTATCGAGCAGAATGGAATCGCTTGAAATTGATTCAGTGACCTTTTTTTCATTGACAGAAGCAACCCATTCACACTTGCCTGCTTGAGGCAACATTGGAATACGATTTCGATTTGACATGACAATAGCCCATTGCCTACTCCGTAGGCATACTGACGAGTCCGGCTCCGTCTTTGATAGTTCGCCTCAATTATGTGATGCATTAGTTGTGGTTAATCGCCAATTTATGTTCGCACATATACCGACTCATAATCCTCTTTTCCTGTAGGTGGTTCAACCCAATCTTCATCTGCGGGAAGGACTAGTCCCTGTCCAATTTCATTGAGTGTTTCAGCCAAACTTTTCTGTTCTTGAGTCAATTCATCCCAAGGAATTTCTCCACGGCGTAACCTTTTCCACTGTTTTAGAGTTCCAATCGAGCGAACTGAGCGAGCCCAAAGGAGTAGATGAAGTCGAGCTGAAACCGACCACAAAGGCATCAAGATGAACGCTAATAATATCCAATTTATTTTTGTCACATACGGCTCAATTAGAGGTAACAATCCATACAAATTTAGATTCCATAGTGGGCTAGCTGGTGCTGCTAGTAAGAAGGCCACAGGGAATGAAATCAGTATCCACCAAATAGGAAGTAATGCAAAGCCTACTACAATTTTGTGAGTGCCAAGAGTATGATTCTCTTTCAAAGACATTCTAGTTGCAATAGGGCCAGCGATACGATACGGTGGCCACGACCCGATTAAAGCCCCCCAAGTGATAAGCCCGGCCATGAAAATCCAAGAACCGATTATCTGCAATACTGCAGAAATCAAATCAACAGTTCCTGGCCTCTTATCACGATCATACAATTCATGTTCTTTCAGGTTATATTTTTCCATTTTTTCAGCGTGTTTGCTTACTCTTGACTTTAGGTTAACCGCTTGGTCAGGTTTGTGTTCAGATAACCATAACCAAGCGGCCCGGGTGCGTCTAGCGCCCATCACGGCTTCTGCATATGTTGCCCCTGTTTTTCTTCCAAGCATTCTATTTCGATGTACTGAAAGCAAGCCACGAGCCCGCCAAAGCAGTTTGCGATCATCCCATGTGTCAAGTCCTTGGCTACTGCGTTGCAGTTCAGTACCTAGGGATTCAGTTACCGCATTTACCCATGCTCTTTCAGCAGCGACATCAGCCCCAAACTCGGAAATTGATTCTTGGCTGGGGGTTGCCGCTCCATCTTCACCGGGAAGTGGAGGCAAGTTCATCGGCTGATGTACGGAAACCAAAGCCCGCTCTCTGAACCGGTTTGCATCCGAATAGTGTAGTCCAACAGGGACTAAAGATGGCTCTTCTCCACCAGTTTCACGCGCTTTTACCAAGGCCTTCAGCATTATTCGAGCAGGTCCTGTTTTGGTCTTTTGTGGTTGACTCATTAGATGTGAAATTCCTTCGGGATAAATTGCGCACCAACCGCCATCACAAAGCACATCAGATAGAGTATCAATAAGGCCTGTATTACCTCCGGTTGAAGATTTTTCAGAATCAGGTGCATCGGAGGTATCTTGCTTTCTATAGACCGGTTTTGCGCCAGCGGCGCGCATAAAGTGCCCTAAAATTGGGGTTTTGAACAAGGTATGTTTTGCAACAAAAGTCATTTGTCCGGGAAGTAATGAAAGCATCAATAATGGATCTATCAATGAGGCTGGATGCCAAGCGGCAAAGAGGACTCCGCCTTGCTTGGGAATGCATTCCTCATGAACAATCCCGTGTTCACGAAACCATGAGGCGCTAATTTGTCGGCAAAGCCAACGAATTACGCGATAAACAAATGGCAATTTCTGCACATCCTCACCCCTGTTAGGAATCCCAACTGAGGGCTTCAGCCAATATGTTGTTCCCTGCAATTCTGTTTTTTTAACTAAGGTAAGGTTCATCCGAAAGAGCGGGTTCAGACCGGTTTAGGAGATAGGCATGTCGAACAAAAATATGGTTTTTATTGTGGTTGGAGTGATGCTGGCCGCATTCAATGTAGCAGTAGTTGGAACTGTGGCAACTGGTGCAGTAGATGGGGCGGTACAATCTGCTTTCCAAACCTACACGAAGGATTCAATTTGCGCTAACGTTGATTGTTCAGAAGTGAATGAGGATTGGGCAACCTCGAGTAGTGAACGCTCTTATTACGCGTGGAATCTAACGAATTACGATGAAATCCAAAATAATCCTATGGCTACACCGGAGTTTGAACAGGTCGGCCCGGTTGTCTACGAGATAACTGCAGAGAGAACTCTAGTTGAACATGATGCTGATGAAGGAACTATTTCCTATCGAGAAGTTAAGACATATTCTTGGGCGGGGGGTACTCCATCAGATACAGAAATAACAAACCTCAATATTTTATTTGAACCTCAAAGAGTTGGTGCAACTTCCACTTTTATTGGAATTGTTGCTAGCATGACTCAAGCAGGGTTTGCTGCGGGAATGATTGAAAACGACCTAGAAGTTGGAGTTCCAAGCCAGAGAACAGCGGATGATTTGAGTTCAACATTGGAAGATTTGGCTGATTCCCTTTCTAACGAGCAAGTTGCGAGTAAAACGATGGCAATGCAGGCGTATGCAGCTTGGAATGATAGTTCTCCAATCCAAGCAGCATATAATTCAACATTTGTGAATGGCAGCGAGCCAACCGTCAACACTTGGTCCGACCCTAACTTTTCTGACGGCTTGGAATTTGCCTTCCGTCAAGCGGTAGACCCGGGAGACTCATCAGTAGCAATATCGCTCGACAGCAAGTGGGGCCCTGCAGTATTCATGGGACTTGGTTCACCGGGCAATTCAGTTTCAGATTTAATTTATAATCCTGAGAATAATCCATCAATGGTCAGAGCAACTTTGTTTGGTTATTTAGCGATGCAAAATGAGACAATTCCTGACTTTGCTGAAACCTTCGCGCGCGACCAAGCAATGTACGCGCTTGTAGGCGCATCATTCGCTAGCCATGGTGGAGGAGATGCAAATTGGGCAGATGATATGAATGAAGTCGAAGACCGATTTTACGAGGTATCGGGCTCAAGAATATCAAACCATGATTCACTTTATGACCTTCTTTGGGGAATGGATGATGGCACACCACGCGGGATTCTAGTGTCAGATTCTGGTGGGCTTATGTGGGGACTTGGTCTCATATTATCCACTGCTCTTGAAAATCCATTTGCAGTAATGTTAGACTACAATATTGGTATTTCCGACGTTGCTATGGTAGGTGAGTACGCTGGCAACTGGTTGCTTGGTAATACTGATCACCCAATGATTTTGAACGGCGGCTCGGGAACATTAAACTCAACCGAGTATCTCTATACACAGTTCGCTGGGCCAGACCCTTTAACAGGGTATTTTGCAAGTGCGAGCCTCAATGTGGCAGGGATGTGGGGTTCGTTTATTGGCAACACATATGGCGTTTCAGGTGAGGATGTCATTCTCAATTATTCACAAGTTGATAATATTCTATATGGTCCAATGGGCCTCACAACAGATGCTGTAGTTGGATTCCTTTATGGTGAAACGACTGGGCACACATTGCCTGTTAATCCTATTACCCTAGTTCCAGTAAATGGAGGTGTTGAACTTGAGTGGAATACTGAATTGGTGTCACAATTGTATGATATCGATGAGAATAGTGCTGCTGCACTTCGATACTTCGTTCATAAATTAATGTTCAATACTCAAATTCCAAATCTACTTGGAAGTATGTTTGGTGAAGAAGCGACAGGATACCCCGGTGCAACCAAATGGGTTTCCCATACTGTTGACCAATGGTTATTCGGGTGGAGAGACCCTTTGATGGCTCAACTTGAAGGCAGCCCTACAAATTTGACTTATGGGTGGCAATCTCTTGAAACGAACAAGACCTACTTTGGCTCGGTCTCACAACATGCTCCAAATGGCGTATCAACAGGTAGTGGAACATTGTACAAGGTTTGTAGTGGGGAAAACCCCAATTGCGATACCGGAGAAACTCTCGAACAAGACGGTTCACCTTACCTCCCATGGCGTACACCTGAGAATGAAGAGGGGTCATTTGGGGTGATTACCAATGAGTCATTAGTTGGTACAACTGGTGGTTTTATCACCGGTGAAGGTGACTTGATAAATTTAGGTGATTATGCAATTTGCTCACCATTGCAGCAGGCAGATAGCGACCATCTTGGCCTTTTGACAGAGACTTGGACTTGCCACATTGATGGCAATGAAAGATTGATTCAAGGCAAGTTGATTAATTCACGTTCTGCTCTAGATATTTTCCCAGGTGCAGTGCCGGTATATTTCGGCGGTGATGTTGAATTGAAGGTTCAACCAACTGCTAGAATTATTGTTGCTGGTGCTTCTGAAAGTTATTTCTATGTTGATTTGAGGACAATGGAAGAGCAATCATCTCGAAGCCCTGAAATGAATGAGATGCAAGTTATTTTCAAGATTGAATCCGGCGGTGGTGCAGATGCTGAAACTGTTGAATTGATGCAGTCTCAAATTGTGGATAATCAGAAGCAATTTACCTACTGGACTAACTTTGATACAGATGTCGACTCTTTCTATATAGACCAAGTAACTGCTCTAATTTACCTCAGTGCAATTGGGTTAGTACTAATGGGTGTTTTAGGAATCGTTAGAACTGGTGCGACAGAGACTCCTGCTCTAGGTTCCCAAGAAGACGAACCTGAAACAGAAAAGGCTGAAGAGGTTGATGACGATTTACTGAATCAAACCGGCGGGAATTTCTAGTTATCATCATGAACAAAGTTTGCAAATCCAGAAATTTTGAGATTAGAATTCAATTGTCTTCTGAAATCCATTTGATGAGGGTTGATTCAGCCCTGTGAAGGTGTTCTCCAAGAGTACTTCTTGCAATTCCAATGTGGGTTGCGAGTTCTCGCATGGATATTTTTTTGGGTTCATCGTAATAACCTAACAAAACGGCTTGTTGAACCACCTCTAATTGTCGCTTTCCTAATAGTTCTAAAGCATCGTTTTTAGGATCTTCGTGAGTGGTAACTGAGACTTTGTCGGGAGGCAAGAAAATGTTTACTTGGGCTAAGAATTGACTAATTCCAGACGGCACCCCGCGTAGAGTGATTTCCACTCCTTCATCAGATATTGAGTAAGGAGGATAGACTGCAATGTCATCAAAACCAATGGCAGAGACTACTAACGGATGTTGATTCATCACAACTATTGCTTCTGGCCCGTCACCTCGCTTGGGTAAAATTCCCTCAAAGGTGAGAAAAGATACATCATTAATTGATTCAAAATCAGCACCATTTCTCATTTCACAACGAGTCAGTTGGCGTACTCCTTCGGGTTGTACATCTAAATGAGCAACTACCTCAAAAGTTGAGCAGATTTCTAAGAGTTCTGCGAACTCTGATTTCGCGATAGTCGCGGCTGACCAGCGTATCCTTACTTCCTGCACACGCCTGCGTGCGTGGCGTCGTCTATCATTCTTCGTTTATCTTGGAAAACAGAGGGTGGTCGGGTGATAGTTAATGTGCAACCATGCATAATGGACCTCCATGGCAGAAGGTACTGAAGAGGGTAGAACTAGGTTTCGAGATTTTTCAAAAGTCACACAACAAGCAAGAACTGAAGCAACTGTGAGTGAACAGACAACCTATTTTCCTGGTGTTTCTGTAGAATCACCAATTGCCGCGTTTGCAGATGTTGAAGGCGCAAAAATGGGGATGTTATTCTCAATAATTGGTGGTATGATTGCGCTCGCTTTTGCCATCGGACGCTTCATGACAAGTGAACTTGATAGCGATATGGAATTTCTTTATCTCGCGATTGGTGCAGGTTTGATGGTAATATTTTCTTACGGATTTGTTGAGGTGCAATATCGCCGTCATCAAACCATATCAATTGTTCATGATTATGTGCTATCATTTGGTCATTTATTCGCTGTACTAGGTGGATTTTGGTTATCCCGCTGGGGTTTGTTTTTCTATTGCGGATATTACCCTGATTCAGGTGTTTTATGCAATGGGGTTTCTGGTACTGATGGCTGGATGCCAGGTCAGTGGGGTGCGGTTGTTCAAGCCTCTGTGTTTGTTATGATTGGTTTATCTCAGTGGCGTCAGAATGAACGGGTTGGAGCAACAATATTGCCGCGTTTAGTAACCACTCTTGCACCGCTTGTGGTGTTATTCATTGGTGCTGAAATATGGGTAAATTGGGCCAATGGTTCGATTTCACTACCTCTGATTATCAGCATGTTGGCATTGACTGGCATGGGGATGTGGCTTGGTTCTGTTTCAAATAGAGCTCCTCTATTCCTTTCTTCTGCTTTCCTTTCT
>JAERSV010000025.1 GCA_016845345.1 Methanobacteriota archaeon | reverse complement strand
AAGTTTATTCTTCGCTTTGCATTTTTCCGGCTTCAAATGATTCTAAAAATTCATTAACATCAATTACTCCATCCCCATTTTCATCAATCTCATGAAATAGATTTCTTAGATGGAAATGCCCCATTTGAGGAGATAGGATTTCCATAGCGCGAATGAATTCATGAAGTGTTAGATGGTTTGGTTGTGCCTTGCTGCAGGAAGCGTGGAATACCAACCAACTCTTCTCTCGCTCATACTTTTCTGAATTTGTAAATTCAGTTCTCACCGTTCTCCATGGGGTCAGCATTGGGTGGGCTCTTGACTTGCCATAGGAATAGTATGTAATCAATCCAAACAAACAACAAGCTGCTGCACCGATTATGGCCTTTTCACCCATGATAAAGATTAGCACAATACCACCAAGGATGCCTATAATTTGGAATACAGGATACAGAGGCGATTTCCATTCTGGATTATACCATGAATGAGTTTTTGATGCTCTCCTTAAGACGATTACACAGCAGTTTATAACTATAAAAATCATTATTTTAAAGCCAGAAGCCAGTTTTGCAATATCTCCAACAGGTAGTAAGGTGATTGCTAAAGCCATTGCAATTCCAGTTCCTATGATTGCAAGGTGTGGTGTCTCATATTTTGGATGAACATTTTCCAAAGCCTCTGGTAACAAATTGTCTCTCGCCATGGCAAATGGAAATCGAGAAGAAGCCATTATGCCAGCAAGAGCCATTGAAGTCATGGTGGTTACAGCTAGAACAGATGCTATTATCCCAATTGTTTCACCGCCAACAGCGTTTGCAAAAATATAGATGGGGTCTTCTCTTGCCTCTCCATTTGTCATGTAATTCGTAGGATTTACTGCGGCTGCCATGACAATAGAGGTGGATACATAAAGCACACAACTGACGAGTAGAGATATCAGAATTCCATAGGGAATGTTTCGACTTGGGTTTTTTATTTCTCCACCCACTGCTGCAATTTTTGTAACTCCGGCATAGGCAACGAACACGAAGGCAGAGGTGTGAGCCACCGACTGCCATCCGGCACCATATGCCTCCTTTGAAAATACCACATTCCAATCTAAATCCATGGTCAAAAGTGCCCAAATACAAAGCATGAACAAGAACAATACTGCAGTAAGAACTATTGGCGTTTGTATTTTCTTAATTCTCTTAAGTCCCAAAATGTTAATGATTACAATCAAAAATAATAGAATAAGTGCTGCATATTCTATGTTTATCGTAATATTGAGTAGACGTTCTAATACCCAAAGGTAGGCTTTGAATCCGATGAGTGCAAATGCGGACTTGAGCATGAAATTTGCCCATAATCCTAATCCTGATATTGTTCCAATTAAAGGTCCAAATGTGCGTTCTATATAGACATAAGAACCACCAGATGATGGCATTGCAGTCGCTAACTCTGCTTTGGAAATTGCTCCAGGAAGGACAATAATTGCCGCCACAAAATAAGCCAACCAAATTCCGCCGACTGGTGTCGTACCGCCTCCCATGTCTAACATTGCCAAGGCAGGTAAAACAAATAGTCCGGAACCAAGCATTGCGGAAAGGGAGATGATGACAACAGAGGCCATTCCGAGTTTTCTCTCTAGAGTTTCACTAACATGATCAACCCTGCGATAAACGAAATTGATGACTTCTCGTGCAGCACTTATAGTCATGGCCCGGCCTTTGACAGGCTCTTATAGAGCCTGTGTTTGGATATATGTTCAAAAGTTGGATAATCCAACCTTTTTGGATTTGGGAAGAGCGGAATCGTTTTGCATATTGATTTGCTGAATAAATCCCTTAGCATCAGTCATTGTGAATACAAATGTTAACCGCGTGTGAGTAAAAAGACAGGCTCCAACGCCCTCCTTCTCTGCCCACTCCCGAGTGTTTAACCCCGCCAAATGGAACGCGCAAGTCTCGGTGAAGCCAAGTGTTCACCCAAACCATTCCGGTATCGATTTCCTGAGCGATTCTCTTACCCTTATCTAGGTCAGCAGTCCACACACTTCCCGCCAAACCATATTGTGTAGCATTTGCGATTTCAATTGCCTCAATCTCATCACTAAATGCGTGGATGCTTACGACTGGCCCGAAAATTTCCTCAGTAGCACATCTGCTGTTTGGAGATAGGCCATCTATCACTGTAGGTGAGAGCCAGTTTCCATTCTCAAATTGTTTTGGGATTCCTTCAGGTGTAATTCCTCCAGTTAAGATAACTCCACCTTCTTCTTCGGCTAGAGAAATGTAACCACTGACTTTGTCGAGATGGTCTGCTGAAATAAGAGCCCCTAAGTCTGTTTCAGGGTCAGCAGGGTCTCCAATTTTCATCGCTTCTACGGCAGTGAGGAATCGGCTGACAAAATCATCGTAGATGCTCTCTTCAATTAGGATTCTTGAACCACAAAGGCAAACCTGTCCTTGATTCAAAAACCCGGCTCTTACAACGCCTGCGACGGTTTTTTCCATATCTGCATCAGCACAAACGATGGTAGCATTTTTGCCGCCTAATTCTAGACTTAATTTCTTGAAAGAAGATGCCGCTGAAGATGCGACTTTGGCGCCAGTTGCAGTTCCTCCTGTGAACGATATGAGGTCAACTCCAGAGTGGCTAGTTAGGGCCGCTCCGGTTTCCTCACCATGTCCGTGAACGAGATTAAAGACGCCAGAGGGAAGTCCTACATCATCAATGATTTCAGCCAGTAAACTTGCTGTCATTGGAGTCATTTCGGATGGCTTTGCTACCACTGTATTGCCCATTGCTAATGCTGGCGCAACCTTCCAACTCAACAGATAGAGTGGGAGATTCCAAGGAGTAATCAAACCTGCAACGCCAACCGGTTTGTAGACAACATGGTTCGTTGCATTTTCCATATCAAAAGTTTCAGCAGTAAAATTTCTCACTTCCTCTGCAAAGAAACGGAAGTTGGTAACTGAGCGAGCAGCGTCAACATTTCGTGCCAGAGAAATTGGCTTTCCAGTGTCAAGTGATTCCAGTTGTGCTACTTCTTCGCATCGTTCTTCTAAGGCATTAGCAATTTTGTCTAGCCAATCAGCTCTTTGAGCGTGACTTAGAGATGACCATTCAGGTAAGGCTTTTCGCGCGGCGGCTACAGCAGAGTTAACATCATCAACATTTGATTTGGGAACCCTCGCAATTCTCATGCCGGTTGCAGGCGAGAGGTCGTTCAACCATTCTTCACACCGTGCTGGGAGAAACTCACCGGAGATGTAGTTCAGTAAGTCTGGGATATCACCATCTTCCGGGTCTAAAACACAAGGCTTGCATCCCGAATCACAGCATTCTTCATCCATTTTTTTACCTCAGTTTGGATTCTGTTCCTCTGACTGACCTACAGGATTTGACATTGCTGAGTATTGCCGCCAGTCGTAGTACCATCGGTCACTGTTTGGGTCCCATTCATCCCAAGTAACCACTGTTTCGAGGTTTTTGAGTAGATTTGGAGGTACAACACCAGGTACGATAAACGCTTTTTGCCGATGTAGAGGATAGGGGTTTCTCAACTCGATTCCTAAGACACCGAGAACAGCCCGGGCAACATACCAAGTTGCTTGGGCATTCCAACCGTGAGCGATTTTTATCGTAATCCCCAATCCCTTCGGATATTTTGGATGGATCACTGAGAGGCCTAAAAGTCCGTCAGCACCCTCCTTTGCCAACACTTTTCCTTCACCACATTTTAGGATGGTGGAGTCAAGACGATTGAATCCACCTACAAGATCTGGATGATTGCACATTGATTCCCATATCCAATCGTCATCCTTTGTTGCCGCTAAGCCAGCAAACATCACTGATAATTCGTTGACGGTATTGGAAACCGTTGGTAAACCGCATCCATCTTTTGCAACTCGCACTGGATTCCAATCTGGTTGCCCAAGTAAATCCCTCAGAACATCAATGAAAAGTGGGAACCATTCTGATTGAGGAAGAGTATAACCAGCGCGATTAATTCCTATCAAACGAAGCGCTTTGAGGATGGCCGCATGTTCTCCTGAACAAGTGTGGAACCAGCGTCTTGGTCGTCGGACTTGACGTCCGAATTGAATCAAAGGCACATCCAATGGACATTGCATCAATCCCCATTCAGATTCGTTGAGGATTGATTGTGCTGCAGCAACGTGTTCGGTATCACCGTTGTGAGACGAACACGCGATTGCTTTTTGCTCGCTAGTGAGTTCACCATCAAGCACATCAACGAATGTTTTCATCAATAGGGGTTTCATCATTGAGCGCCCATAACATAGGACATTTCCTCCAAAGGAGTGGATTACTTCGTTACCATGTGCCCAAGCAACTGCACCGTGAATTGTATTTTCAGAAACATCGTTGCGACGGAAATCAACTAATGGCTCCCATTCCACATCTCTTCCAGTAGGGATTCCATCGTGAATTTCTCCAAGAGGGTTAGTCGGGTACACACCAGAACCAGGCCTACCAGGGGAAACAGATGATGGGTTGTGTTTGGTCAAGTCACTCATCTCCATTTACTAAGGGAGCGACCTTATTGATGAATGCAGCCATGTCACGCTGAACTCGGGCGGAATCATGGCGGAAGAAGTCGAACCACAGCATTAGTCTGTCATCAGGGTGGAATCTTTCAACAATTTGGGCGGCGACTTCCTCAGCATTTCCAATAACTGCATTGTTTGCTGCTTTGGTAACTTTTGCAGGGTCAATAGTCCCTTCAAGAGCATTCCAGTATGAGTCAAGAGTGGCTTTAGCCTCTATTTTTGCCGAAGATGACCGCTCTTCTGGACTGAGTCCTTCTTCATTATTCAAGAATACCATAACAGTTCTTGGCATCATATTTCTCTGCCATTCTCCTCCACTTTCGTGGTAGGATTCAGTCATTCTTTCATGCGTTGCTTCAATCAGTTCAGGAGCAGTTATTGACAGGTTAAAAACCTGAACAGGACGATACTTGTTAGCCTCAATTTGCAAGGCTGGTTCGTGACTTCCAAGAGTTAGAGTGAGGAGGTCTCTGTTCCAATTTTGTGGGATACATTTTATTTCTTCAAATTGGTAGTGACGTGGTATTTCAATTTCTTTGGGCGGCTTAGCCAACTCTCTGACATCAATCGCCGCATCTTGCACTGCTTGCCAATCTTCATCACTTCGGAAGTTGTCTCTATTGAGGATTGTTTTCCGTACTGAATCTGATGAGAACGCTTCACCGTTCAGTAATCGGAGGAAAATTTCACTCGCCTCCCAAAAAATCTGACCGCGCAGAGCAGGCCAGGCGATTTCCTCAACCGCATCGCGCGGAATTACACCATATGGTGAAGCCATGAATTGGAATCTTCCAGCAGAATATCCAATGTGTAATTTCCTTGAGTCACCTCTTAATTCTTGTAATGCACAAAAATTGCCAACTCTTTCAGCAACTGCTATTGGGCCACCATTGGCTAAAATCGAAAGTACAGCAGAGCCGACCTCAATATGTTCTGTTTCAGCGAATGAAAGGGTTGCCAACTGGAAAAAATCGGTACACAAACCAACCTCTCCTTCCCAATGTGGAATTACTGGATTTCGGTTGCGTTTCTGAACCTCAGTAGATAGGTGAGCCTGAGCAATCCAAGCCACACCATATCCCAAATTATCTGCAAGTTTCAACTGTTCGATGTAGTTGGAATACATTGTTTGCTCATCGGGACAATAGCCAGTAGAGTCTGGCGTCTGCGATATCGAAAAGAAAACGTCAAACTGCATATGTTCACCTCAAATTGAGCGCATTCTGCCGCCATCAACAGCGAGCGAAACACCGCGGATAGCACCGCCTGCATCAGAACAGAGGAATGCAATTGCAGCCGCCGTTTCTTCGGGCTCAATCAAGCGCTCAGCAGGCACGCCAGCAAGCCATGTTGAGCGAACATCGTCTGGTGTAATCCCTCTTTTCTCAGATATTTGTTCTGCTAGTGAATCAAGCCTACCGGTATTTGTGAATCCGGGTAAGATGTTGTTGATACTTACACAAGGGGGAAGTTCAGTTGCTAGGGTTTTTGACCAGCCAGCCATTGCTCCTCTCACGGTATTGGAAACCCCAAGATTGGCAATTGGCTCACGCACAGAGGTTGAGATGATATTCACAATCCTTCCATGCTGTAGATTCTCCATGCCAGATAAACAGTGTTTCACCATTCGCTGAGCGGCGAATAGGTGGCGTTTGAGAGGTTTGAGAAAATCATCATCGGTAGCCTCCAAAAGTGGACCAGAAGGTGGTCCGGCTGCATTATTGATGAGAATATGGGCTGGGCCACATTCTTTCAGATGGGCTGGAATCAAAGCGTCAATTGCCCGCCCATCCTCCAAATCTATTGGAAGAACATGGATTGTAGGCGAGCCAGCATTATGACAATCATTCGCCAAAGCAGTCAACTTGTCTGCGGAGCGAGAAATTAGCGTTAATTCAGCCCCGGCCGCGGCTAGTGTTAGCGCTGTTGAGCGGCCGATTCCAGCCGATGCTCCACACACAATCGCGTGGCGACCATCTAGTGCATTTTTCGCAAGTGGTGATATATTCTCCATTTTTTCATCTCCTTTAATCAACGTAGTGAGCATAAGTTAGGTCTGCTAATTTTTGACGTACCACCTGCAACACCTCGTCGGGTGCATTACGGAAGGTAGGGTGCTCGCTTTCACCTTGCGGGTGCCGCATTTCACTCCATTTTCCTGCCTCATAGCCCAATAATGCATCTTTCATTAGCACCCCTGCTAACACCAATGTATCGTAGCATAGGTCTTCGTAAGTCATTCCCTTGGTGACAGATATTTCACGGGTTAGTAATAATTCTCCAGTGTCTATTCCATTATCACAGAAATGGGTTGAAGAGCCAATCGGTATGTCATGATAAACCGACCATGCAGGGCTTGCTGAACCACGACAGTGAGGTAAGAGGCCGGGGTGTGAATTGATCACCCCGTCTTTAGGATGTTCTAGGATTTCACCACGGATGATTCTGGTGCCTCCAAATACAATTAGATCTAATTCCATATCAGAAATGTGTGGCATTACATTTTCAGAATTGTGAATTGGAACGCTAACATGAGCAACTTCAATTCCATCAGAGTGTAATTCAGTCAGTTGTGATTCAATAGTTGGGGCAATTGTATTACCAGAAATGCGGTCTAGGAATTTCTCTCTTTCTTCATCAGCGATTTCTGAATCTTCGCTGATGATTATTGATGGAACAAATCCTTCAGCAAGGATTTGGTACAGCATTTCTCGGCCATATGGGTGCTCTTTTAGAAGTAAAAAAGCAAAAGTCGGCTTGTTCCCCTCGGGCATGACTATCAATTAGCGGAGGGGCTGTAGATACCCGTTATTTTCGGTTCCCGCCGTTTTGTCATCAAGAAGGATTCTCAACTAGATAATCGATGTACTCCATCACCTCATCAATTTGTTCATCGGGTAAATCCTTGTACGATTGGCCGAATTTAGATTTCACACAGATTGCAACGTGTGCATACGGATTTCTTCCGCTTGGATGGCGGTGAGATTGCGGTAGTTTTCCTACTAGTTTGTCACCGGCTTCCTGAATGTAAGCCCAGACTTTTTTGGAATTCTCTGGCGTCAATTGACCACCAAACAGCATTCTTCAGGGAGTGACTCGACTTCTATCTCTAGGGAAGAGAACTACTTCCCTCACGTTGCCTGCACCTGTCAACACCATCAGAAGTCTAGCGACTCCAAGTCCCCACCCTGCGTGAGGTGGCGCTCCAAAGCGGAATCCATCTGTGTAAAATGTGAAATCTGCTGGGTTTAATCCCATATTTTCTAGGTTTTGAATCAGAACATCTACGCGATGTTCACGCTGCCCACCGCTAGTCATTTCATCACGGCCATAATTCAAATCAAAACCACGGCTTAGTTGTCCACCGTTCGGGCCTTTCTCGTCAGCATTATGGTAAATGTAGAATGGTTTCATCGCCATTGGCCATCTTGGTAAGAAGTAAAATCCTGGGTATTTTGCTGCAATCATATCAGCGTGGTGAGCCTCAATATCCTCGCCCCATTCAATGTTGACTCCGGCATTTTGGATAATCTCAATCGCTTCACTATATTCCACGCGGGGGAAGGGAAGTGTAGGAACTTCAACAGTCACAGGAGGGAGGGGTGGTTCTTGCTCGGCCCGCCATTCATTAATCATGTCAATCAGATTTTGGTCATTTTCTGCAACACTTTTCCAGATGTGTTGAATCATTCTTTCTTGTACCGCCATCACGTCATTATCGTTTGCGAATGCCATCTCAATATCAAAGGAAATGAACTCGTTTAGGTGGCGATAAGTATCGTGTTCTTCTGCTCTAAATGCAGGTCCAACCTCAAATACACGTTCTAATCCACCGAGGATTGCGAGTTGCTTGTACAACTGTGGGCTTTGGCTGAGATATGCATCAGTCTCAAAATATTTGATTGGGAATAGATTGGTTCCTCCTTCGGAAGCACTAGCAATTATTTTTGGGGAGTTCATCTCATTGAATCCCTCTGTGATTAGGTGTTCGCGGCCATATTGGAGGACTTTTGAACGTAGTTGAAACATTGCGTTGATGTGACTGCGACGCAAATCTATGTGGCGGTTATCCAAACGAGTTGGCAATTCAACGTGGACTTTGTCAGTTACACCCATTGGCATCGGTGCTTCTGCAACGGCGAGAATTGTTGCACCGCTGACTTGAATTTCATATTCCGGAGGGGGTGTGGGTTCTCCTTCCTTTACCTTAGGTGGTCGCTTTTGCGCTACCGTACCTGTAACTTGAATGACGCTTTCACGATTGGTTGATTGTATCTCTGTGAAAGTATCCTCATCCATGTTGTCCTTCTTGAGAAACGCTTGCAGGTGGCCTGTGCCGTCTCTTAACATCAGAAAACAAATGGCACCGCGGCCACGAACTGCTTCTGCATAACCTGAAACAGTCACCTCGGAATCTACTAAGTCAGCCCCATTTCCAGCGATTTCCCCTAGAGTGTGGGTACGATATGCAGTAGGCTGCCATGCCGAGCCGTCGCGACCTGTCATGATGTGTGGCGTGCGCCTCTCTTTCTTCAAGCCGTCGCCCCTGAACGGTGAAAATTGACTGCGTACGGTCACTTTTCTCCTGATTCAACGGAATTGGATAACTAATACAAGAAATTTAAAATTTTGACTTAAAATTAGTATTCAAAGGCTTAATTAATGGTATAAATGAATTCAAAAGTGGTATTTATTGCCCTATGTCCATTATATGTGTAGAGCCACGGATGTTTATGGTGGAGAAGTGTATGGGTGCCAAGAGAGCATTGAGAAATAGTACAATATTGGCAATTTCTATTGTTGCATTGATGATGAGTTCAGGTTTTGCTGTTGCTCAAGTAGGAAGGCCTGGGGCTCCTTTGGATAATACACCCGGTGAAGATATTGATTACACACGCGAAGAGATAGTTGTAGAACAAGATTTGGAGAATGGCACAATTTCTCTAAAGTTAGGAGAAGCGCACATGTTTGTCCACTATGGTGATGGACGAATTGGGATGACCACTGTTCAAACAAAATACATGGGAATTGCAGATATTTATGATGGGAAGAGAGGCTTTTCAGAACGAGTTGGAATCCCTACTCATTCTATATTCCATCAAAGATTAATCGGCGCAGGCGAATATGTTGATGAAAATGGCAACGGATTATTCGATGTAAATGGCCCAAATGTTGTTGGAACTCTTGAAGAGCTAGAAGATACCCATGTTAGCCATGAAGAATTGCTTAAATGGGTTGATTACAATGATGTTTCTTGGACTCTTTCTCATTGGAGTCAAAGTGTTCACGAAAATGAAGTTGACATTAATTTCGTGCTAAGCGCTGAAAATATTGACTATCAGTCTAACGAAGGAGTCGTTGATGGCATGACTGTCGGACGCATATCCTACATCTTCCATGTTACCACAGTAGAGCAAGAAATTCATGTTCAAGCGGCACCTCATTACGAGGTATTAGTGCGCGGGGATGCGGTCTCTGGTGATCAGATTGACCGTACTGAATTAGTCGCGACAACTAATGTAACTGGTCACGTATTGAATACCACTTGGAAATACGACCAAGTTGTAGAGGGTTGGGATATTGCAACCGATTCTGACCACTCAGAAAGAAATGACACTAGGTTAGTTGTTTTGACTGACCTTGCTTATGGGGTTCACATGTCTGATGCAGTTGGTGAATGGATGAAAGAGCAGTTTGGTGGTTTAATCTCTCCTCGTGCAATTGCAGGTCACGGACCACGTGATATGGTATCAGGCCATGATAGTCCAATGTTAGATGATGGCCAAGCACCACCACCACCACCACCACCAGGTCATGATGTTGAAGGCAACCCACTTGAGTGTGGATTGGCTTATGTTAATTCAGATTCGGATGAACTTGAAGGTGGTACTGAAGGAAGAGCTACAGAAGAGCCTACAGATGATAATTCCGACGAAGATACAAAATCAGACGATGAAAAGCGTCGAGATGCGGTTCATGAAAAGATGAAGAAATACCATGATACTGCATGTATGCAGCGCGGTGATGTTATGGATATGACAAGTGAGTCAAGGCCACAAGCAATTCGTGCAGGAGCAATACACTTCGATGATAATGGCGCGAATTTAGGTCGCATCCGATGGGTGTCAAATGCCACGGTTGATGGGGTTGAGACTGAAGTTCTCTTCCAAGTTCATGGAGCACGCCCAGTAACTCACTCTGACGTTAATGGGAGAGAAGGATTGTGGTCTGGCATGCGAATTGTTGGTGGATACAATTTCGTCATTGGAGAATCTGTTTACCACGACCCAGAATTTTCAACAGATGTCATTACTATTGATACTCAATCCTTCAATAATCCAATATTCTACGGGAATGGAAACGTTGGCAAATTAGTGAGCCAACTTTTGCGAATACTTCCGCTGGCACTCGGAATCGTTGTTCTAACTGCTGTTATGGTTGGAGTTGTATCATCGAAGAGCCGCCGTGAGCAAGCACCAGTTCCTTCTGAACAACAATATGTGCCTGCAGGTGCATGGGCAAGTGATGATGATTGGAGTCAATATCAGCCTTGAGGTGTAAATATGACAGTAATTGAATACGCATCGTTCCGGTTAGCAGTAATCCGATTAGCCATCAACCAAGGTGGGCCAATAATAGTGTCAGAAGAAGGACATGGTTGGATGGAAATGTTCGCCTTCTCAGAACTGATACCAACCTCCTTAAACTTAGATTTACCATTAGAAATCGTTTGATTTCCGAGAGGATTTCGGTTAGGACGGTGTTCTAGTGAGTCGTTTCATTCATCAACCGGCCCCTCTCTCAAAGGTTTGACATGGGCCAAGCACCTCGCATCACAAATCGCGAGAGAGTGCTCCTTGCACTTTCGGATGCTCCTGATTTTGAAGATCAGTATGAGTTACCTAGAAGGTTTAGCCAAGTGGGAATAGCACATCGTTTGGGTATGGCACAATCCCATGTTTCACGGGCATTGAGTGGGCTCATACAAGAGAACTTACTCACTAACAAACGCAAGCGAGTAGTCGGTGAGAGACGACGGGTAATGACCTATTCTTTGAGTGATTTTGGTAAGGACAAAGTTCATGATTTAATTTCAGATATTGAACACTCAGACGTACTGTCGATTGGTGAGGAAGGCAATTTGGTTCAAGTTGAATTGAAGGACCTTGTGAACAAGTGGTTTCGCAGAGGCGGGCAACGCTATCCTGATGCACTTTCCCTTGCAGACTTGCTGCGCGATGCTGAGATACATGATGGCTTGCCAATTTTAGAATCCCCGCCGGAGGCTGAGGAGTCAGATGGTGAGGACGACTTATCTTCAGAAGCAATTGGATTACATCTTGAATTAGCGGATTTACGCCGTAGTCAAGGTGATTTAACCTCCGCTTTAGACCATCTATCAAGAGCAGGAGGACTGCATCGAAAGCGGGGAAATCCAGTAGGAGAAGCGCGTTGCATATTAGCAGGTGCAAGTCTTGGTGCACCGGTAGATAATGCAGTAGATTTGATTGCAGTCATATCCCAAATTTTGGACCCAGTTGATCGGATGGATTGCGCATTAATGTTGCACGACGTCCTTCTTAGCCAATCTCCTGATTCGGTTTCACAACTTCTAGATGAGTTACCAGATAACCACCCTGAAGTTTTGTTGCGCAGGGCAGAACTCGCTCTACGTCAGGGCGAGGAAGTTACTCTAGCAGGAATTCCAAAGGAATTAGTTGGCGCCTCTAAATTACGTCAAAACCTGTGGGCAGCGAGTTATGCTCGGATTCAATGCCGGCTTGCTGCCCAATCAGGTGTTGGTTGGCCAATTCCATCTGAAGTGGAATCAATTCTTTCCCAAATTGGTTCTAGATCCAGTCAACCCCACCCGCTCCTATATGGGGAATTAGTGTTAGCCCAACTGAGAAATCCAATCATATCAGCTGATGAAAAATCAAAATTATTACGATCAGCTTGGGAATTACAGCCCCCGATGCCAACCATTGGCCACATTGGGTTCCAATTATCTGCAATCCTGCCTTCTGCTGAAGCAATGATAATTTTGATTAATTTACAACAGAAATTTGAATCTCTCGGCGATGAATCCGGATTAAGAATCTGTAATGAAAGATTGGCATCACTATAATCATCGAAGTTCCGTTCTTTATCGGTCAGGTTATTAGGTATCCATGTAGCGCCTTGAAAACATGGGCAGAGAAGGACTCCTATTCACCTCCGAGTCAGTAACTTGTGGCCACCCTGACAAGTTATGTGATGCTATTTCTGATGCCATTGTTGATGCTTGCTTGGAAGTCGACAAAAATGCTAGAGTTGCAGTTGAAACTATGGTGAAAACTGTTGACGACACAGGTCATATCGTCCTTGCAGGAGAAGTTCGTCTTGATGGCAATGTTCCTGATTACGAATCTATTGCTAGGGAAACTGCAGTTTCAATAGGATATACCGACCATAATATCGGCTTAGATGCCACCTCAGATTCTCAATGTAAAGTTCAACAATTCATCACAACTCAGGCAGCAAATATTGCCCAAGGTGTTGACCGGGATGGGGCTGGAGACCAGGGTTTGATGTTCGGCTATGCTTGTACTGAGACGGAAGAATATGATGAATTAAAAGGTCGTTTTTTTCCTCTAGCCGCCACTTTATCACAGAGATTAACCCGTCGATTAAAGATTGTAAGGGAATTATCTTCTGACGCTGAAGGCCATCTCTCTTGGGTAAGGCCTGATGGTAAAAGTCAGGTTACTATTGAGTACGATGACTCTGGTAAACCGAGTAGAATTCACACAGTGATAATTGCTATCCAACACGATGATCGTCTAAAAGACAAATTTGGTGGAGATGAGGGACAAGAGTTGCGATTTGTAGAATCAGAAATCATCAAGCATGTCATCAAGCATGCATTACCAAGTTCACTAATGGATAAGAATACCAAGATTGTTGTCAATGGAACAGGGAGATTTGCGGACCCGGGTGGACCTAAGACAGATGCTGGTCTAACAGGTAGAAAAGTAATCGTAGACACTTATGGGGGAATGGGGCGACACGGGGGTGGAGCATTCTCAGGAAAAGACCCGAGCAAGGTTGACCGTTCGGGTGCTTACGCGGCACGTTGGGCTGCGAAACATGTAGTGGCAGCAGGTCTTGCAGACCGTTGTGAAATTCAATTGGCATACGTCATTGGAGTCGCTAAACCAGTCAGCATTCGAGTAGAAACATTTGGTACATCAACAATACCCGAGTCAGAAATTGCTAGAAGGGTGAACCGAACATTTGATTTCACCCCGCATGCAATCATCAATACCTTGGATTTGCTAAAACCAATTTATTCACCAACGGCCTCAGGTGGCCATTTTGGTCGAACACCAGGTGTTGACGGTCCATTTCCTTGGGAGTTGTTGAAACAAAACATTCTATCCGATTTAATTGAAGGTTGAAAACCAGCATTCTTAGCGGTGTTTTCCATTATTTTTCAGGCCCATTTCCCTTTCACTGTAAGTGAAAGTGGACATTCAGTTGACCGCTCTCTCTCCCGCCGCCGTTATAGGGAGGGCGAATGTCGGCAGATGTGAGGCGAAGCCATGAATCGAAAGTCGAGTCTATCACTTGCTATGTTGATGCTCACTGCAATTCTATTGCCGTTTGCAGCTTCCCCAGTCTCTGCTAGTGCTGAAATTGATGTGGCACTATCCTCTCAGCATGGTTATCTAGTACCGGGAACTGCGGTCAATGTTACAGTAGATGTGACTAATGATAATGTGATGAATACCCGTTCATTTGACCTTTCTTTAGACTCCACTTTCTTACCTTCATACTGGAATGTCACTCTTGCTGACTCCACTCTAGGGCCAATATTCCCCACCCAATCCGGTTCAACCACACTTGTCGTGCGGCTCGCCCCCTCGGCTCCTTTGGGCTCCAATGGTCAGGTTGATGTGACTGCTACACGTACTGATGATGCCAATGAATCAACAACAGTCACTTTGCAACTTTCTGTTGCCCCGCTATATCTTCCAGCACTTGATGTCAACCAAGTTGGTGACAGTGGATTGATTGTGATTGAACCCAATCAAACTGTAGATGTTCAGGTTCCTGTGGAAAATCATGGCAATATTGATGACACCATTATTTTGCAAGTTGATGACGTAAGTGATTTGGCGGAGTTCTGGGCAAATTGGAACTCGAGCCAGTCATCGAACAATACCAACGGGACTGGTGGCAACAACGGGACCGGAAACGGAACTGGTGGCAACAACGGAACTGGAAATGGGACTGGCGGTAACAACGGAACCGGAAACGGAACTAGTGGAAACAACGGAACTGGAAAAGAGACTGCCGGTAACAACGAAATTGGAAACGGTGCTGGCAGTGAAATCGATACGAGAACCGGAGCGTCTAGAAATAACGCTC
>JAERSV010000024.1 GCA_016845345.1 Methanobacteriota archaeon | reverse complement strand
CTAAACGATTATGATCGCATGAAATTACGTATTGGAATGACTGCAAGTCACTCCGCACTCGATATTTGTGATGGTGCAATAGAAGAAGGATTCCCAACGGTTGCCTATTGCCAAAAAGGTAGGGAAAAGACCTACTCAGAATATTTCAAAACTGTACGCAATCAATCTGGCAGAGTGACTAGAGGAATGGTTGACAAGGCAATCGTTCTTGACCGCTTTGATGACGTATTAGACCCTTCTTTTCAACAAATAATGAGGGATAGGAATGTTGTTTACATCCCAAATAGGTCTTTCACATCTTACTGCGGAATGGAACAAATTGAAGACGATTTTCGCGTACCGATGTTTGGCAGTAGAAATATGCTGAGAATGGAAGAGCGTACTGAAGACCAAGATTATTATTGGATTCTTGATAAAGCCGGATTACCTTATCCAGAAGCAATTGAAAACCCAGAAGATATTGATTGTCTAGTAATTGTCAAATTGCACCACGCTGAAAAGAAACTCGAGCGCGGATTTTTCACTTGTGCATCTTATTCTGAATATCAAGAGAAGTCAAAATCTCTCCTCAAACAGGGCGTAATAGATGAAGAAAGTCTAGCAGGAGCCAGAATTGAACGCTATGTGATTGGCCCTGTGTTTAACCTCAACTTTTTCTATAGTCCGTTAGAAGAGGAGATGCCTAAGTTAGAATTACTTGGAGTCGATTGGCGCTTTGAATCAAGTTTAGATGGTCATGTGAGGCTACCAGCCCCACAACAAATGACAATGCCAACCCATCAGCAAATACCGGAGATGACAGTAGTAGGGCACAATACTGCCACTATTCGAGAGAGTTTACTTGAGGAGGCATTTGAATTGGGTGAAAAGTTCATCACCGCTAGTAAAGAGCATTATGACCCTGGAATCATTGGTCCTTTTTGTCTACAAACATGTATTGATAAAGACATGAATTATTCAATTTACGACGTAGCCCCGCGCGTTGGTGGGGGAACTAATGTGCACGTGAGTGTGGGACATCCTTACGGTAATGCAACTTGGCGAAAACCCATGAGTAGCGGACGAAGAATAGCCATGGAACTAAGAAATGCGGTTGAACAAGACAGGCTTGACGAAGTACTAACTTGAGTTTTTGGCTGGTTAGAACAGTGGTAACAAGTTTTCAGATGCGATTTCTATTTGCTTACGAACCATTCCAAGATTAGCTCCTTTCTCTGTTTTGCAAACAATTGAGTAAGAATCATTGATTGTAGAAACTACTAAAATTCCATCTTCACCATTCAGAGTGACGATTCTAGGTTCACCTAGTTGAATATTAGAAAGAAGCAAATCTGCAGTCTTCAGTAGTGATGGCACTAGTGAACCAATTCCCTCAAGGAAAATTGCAGGCGCCCCTTCAACTTCGTGGATGAAGCCTTCAATTGATGAGATTGCGCACCAAGATACGCCGTCAATCTTCGCAACTTCGCCAACAATGGTTGCCTTCACTGAACTGTGGTGGACCTAAGAGGTCAATAAACAAGGTGCGCAAACATACGCTTATTCTTCTCGTCTTTGATGTGAACGGGCAACTCCTCGGCGGGGTTGGGTTTTGCTTCTCCCACCCCTTCTAGAACCATGTTTCTTCTTTTTAGACGTTTTTTGGTTATCTGATTCTTGTAATTGAGATAAGCCACCTGTTTCTAGAATTCTAGCCATGTCTTCCATTGACAATGTGCCACCACTCATCGCATGTTCTCTGAGTGTGTTGATTCTCTTGCGAACCTTACGGCCTCGCTTTTCATCTTCTTTGCGAATTCTGCTAAACGACTCTAGGCGGCCAACTTCTCGTTTTACGCTGCGTAATTCAGAGCGTTGGCGGCGAATAGCCTCTAGCATTTTTTCGATACGGTTATTGAGATCTTTCTCTTCTTTTCTGCTGATTTTTGTTCCTTCTAACCGAGGATTTTCATCAGCAGCTTTTGCGGCAATCCCGCTTGATTCTTCTTGCAATCCATCGAGTTTCTTGATGGTTTCTTTTTGCATTCTAATCATTTCAACAAATTGCTGGTGCGAAGCATCTGACTGAAGTTTTAGTTTGTGCATTATCTTAAGTTCAAAGAAGAATGAAAATTTTTGGATTTCATTGGCAAGATTGGGTGCTCGGCTTGGGTCATCACGGATTGATGTCAAATCCCTCCATGTTCGCTTGAGCAATCTCTCGATTAGATTCAAAGGCGGAGACACTCTTGTGTTGATGTCATCGCGAACTGACTTTGCTTCATTGATTTGTTTATTCCGTTCACGTAACTCATTCAACAAATCCCGGCGTTCTTTTGAAACACCACCTGAATTATACAGTGCTGTACGAAGTACTTGTACGGTGGAAATCAAAGATTTCCGCTCACTTTCTAAAGATTCAAGTTGTGATTCCATCGATCTTGCAGATGCTCTGTTATCGTTAAGCATATCCTCAATTTCATGAGTTTCAAGCTCTCTTAAATCTTCAAAGAAATCTCGGCGATTTGATTTTTTGCCTTTATTGCCTATTTTCGACTTCTTCTTATTATCGCCGTGTGATTTTTTCTTGGACTTGGAATTAGATTGCTTACTCATTCTTCCTCACCCCCTTGATTTTTCACAACAGGCCTTTGTGGCATACTTGATGGCTTTCCTTCTGCTACCATTCGGCTAGCAGCCATCAAGTCTCCAGTACCATCTTTTAGGTCTTCAAAACCGTTCTCTATTCGGTGATTCCAGTAACCAACGATGTCATCTGCAGATGAGAGGAGTGATTTCGCGCGGTTAAATTGACTTTGTGCTTCACGTTGTACTTCCTTATGTTCTGCATATTTGGTGTGATGTTCGCCACTTTCTTCTGCCAAACCAACGAGTTTTACATGTGCAGCGTCAGCATCTTCGAGTAATTGTCTGTGTTTTTCCCAACCATCTCGGTATTCTTTCAATTCCGGGTTAGAATCAAGTCTTTGTGTGACCCATTCTTCGTGAGAGCGAGTAAGTTCGCGCATTTGTCTTAGCAATTTTCTTTCACTATTCAAGTCAAGAGCGGATGTTTCCACCTTCTCATCAATTTCTGCCAATTTTTGGGCGAGTTTTTCTTTCGCCCAGCCAGGATTTGGATTTTTGAGTTTTTTCTCTTCTATCAAAGTTTCACGGAGGCTGGTGAGATTCTTCCGTAGTACCTTTGCTTCGGATTGCAGGGCATCTCTGTCTGCTTTCAAATTAGAAACTTCATCAGTTGCTTTATCTCGTTCTTTCAGTGCTTTTTCTACCAATGGATTCAATTGATCTAATTCTTGTTTCCTATCGCGAACAATCTTTGGAAGAGTATCACTCAATTCGTGACGCCGAGCAATAATTGCTTGTGCCACTTCCTCTGGAGTCATGGCAAGTAGTGTGTTGACATCCATAGGCAAGCCGCCCACCTGACTATCTCTCATAAAGGTGAGGTTTTGCTATCCGAAGGATAGTAAAGGTCATTCATCCGTCTTGGCGCAGGCGTTAACGATGAGGGCCTCCTATGTCCGCCAGACTTTTGCAAGTCTTTGCGTTGTCATACTTGTGATCCCTCTTCTTTCGGTGGTTTCAGCCAATGGTTCAGGTTTGCTCCTAAACTCGACCACCCTAGTAGTCGTTGGTGATTTAGAAGAGGGTGCGGGTGATGTGAACATTTCAATTAATGTCCAATCTCACGATGTTGCTTCTGTTGGTGCACTAAATATGACACTTGTTGAAGGTGAGAGCACAATTATCACTAGCGAAAATGTTTCACTAAATCTTACTTCAGATGAAATCATAACCATTCAATTCAATATTTCACAATTAGCAATCGGCCAATACACGATGAATTTACAACTTTTTGGCGAAGTAGGGACTCCATTTGCCAACCATACTCTTTCAATCAGCCAATTCGTGAAGAGATTAGCACCAGCGAATGCTGTAGTCAGCGATACTAGTCAGTGGCAGATCACTCCAGTTGACTTCGGTAGCGGTGAAGCCAGTGGAAATTTCTCATTTAGAGACGGCGATATTGGTTGGGCAGAAGTCCCTGTAAGCAATTCGGGTGAAGTTGACTTCAATGGTAGTATTGGCTTTGCAGTTGATGAAGGGCCTTATCTTTTCCAAAACCTAACGATTTCACCCCAATCTTCTACACCAGTAAATTTTTCAATTCCACAACTTTTTGAAAATAATTTGACAACTTTGAAGGTTAATTTGTCTGGGCTAGTAACCACACATGAAATTTCAGTCGGTCCACCGCCACTCGCAAGATTGGTGATCACTGCAAACGCCGACAATTCAACACCTCAGTTAGGCCAGCAGGTTATTTGGACGGTGAATTTGTCTAACTCAGGGGAGTTGGCATGGTTGGGTGAACTACAATGCACATTTTCTAATTCAGTTGTGTTTAGCGAATCGTTCTTCGTAAATTATGGGGAGGGGCAATCACGACAATTCTCATTTTCAGTACGGCCGGGTACTTTGGATTGTTCAGTAATCACAACTGACAGACTTCATGATGATTCAATCACAAGTTTTTCACATTCATATGATATGGACGCCGCACATTTCTCTACAGCAGGTAGTGCCGGATTGGCTATAGTTGGTACTAATTTCCATGTAGGTGATGACTTACAAGCAACACTAATCGCTCATAACGGGGGCGATTTCCAAGGAAATGCAAGGCTTTCAATCAGTGATTCTGGCGGTTCTTCACAAGGAGACTCAAGGCAATTTTCTGTTGGCAATAGTCTGCAATTAGATGTCACTCACACACTTCAAGGAAATGCCGGAAGTCGTACTCTCTCTTGGGCAGTGATAAGTGAAGATGGTTTAGTTGATGCTAATCTTTCAGGCCAAGTTGAAGTCCAAGTTTCACCCTCACAACAATTGGATGGTGATATCACATCTGTTGATTGGACGAATTCTGATGGATTAGTAACTGAAATTGACTTAGAATTGTCAGAAGGTCGTTCTAGAATAGTCAGGGTTCAGGTTGGACACTCGAGTGGTGATGATTCTGTAACTGTGATTGATACAGATGTAGAATTGGCTCCTGGGCAACGTACTCTTTCTTTCGATTTAGGTGATCCTTCGGTTGCTGAACAGGTCTGGCTCTCTCTCGCAGTTTCTGATTGGGCTCCCGCATCATTATCACAAATGAATTCAACACGTTCAGCAAGTGAACCTGATGTTCAGCCAAGTGCAATCTTAGGGGTATCGAATCCAGCAGTTCCGGTGAGTGGAGAATCTGCTACAATTGCTTACACGCTGTCAAATGATGGAAGTGACAACATCGCTGGTGGCGTTTTAGTTCTAAAAGTGTCATCAACTAATGAAATCCTGTGGCAAGAGTCAGCACCATTGGTGGAAGCGGGAGACAGCCAATCAGGTGAGATCAGCATCGACAATTGGCCATCAGGAGTATCTGTTGGCCTACACCTTGAATGGCGCAGTGGTGGAACTGAAACAATCACAACGAAATCATATCCATCCAAAACTCCAACCATTTCTGATTCATTTGAAATTCCTTGGGCAGCCCTCATTTATGGCGCAATTGCTGGTATTGTCATATCCGCAGTGGCACGATTCGTATTTGTATGGCAAGGAGAAGACCCAGATGAGAAAATACAACATCGGCAACAAAGACGCGAGGCAAGAGCGACGGCAAAAGAAGATGCTAAAAAGATGAGACAAGAGAGAATAAATCCTACAGGAAAACAAGAAGTTGGATGCCCTTCGTGTAGTATGACATTACGCGTCCCGAATGATTATGATGGAAAAGCACGTTGTCCTGCGTGTACACATGTCTTCCCAGTGACTCCAGTAGAAATATCTGAACCTGTACCACAAGAAGTAGTCACAGATGATGAAGATATTGACGAGGTTGCGGCGTCAGAGGAAGCAAAAAGATCTAGCCGTGAATTGAAGAAGAAAGTTGCTGCAGTTGCTGAACAAAAATCAGCAAAACCAGCACAAGCAAAGAAGAAGGAAGCAAAGCAACAAAGTTCAGAGTCTGCAATCAATTCTTCAAGTTCAGTAGGTGATGAAATCCGCTGTCCATCTTGCGCGCAGAGATTGAAGGTACCTTATGATAGAAGACCAATTACAGCCAAGTGTCCTCGATGTGAAACTAAATTTATGGCCGAAAAACAATGAGGTAGAGACATGTCTATTCCCATCCAAGAAGATCAAGAGATGTATCTCAAAAAACTGTTTCAAATTCATTTGATTGACAGTAAAGAGCCAATTCGTACTAGTAAAATTGCCGAAGAGATGAAAGTTTCAGCGCCAAGTGCAAGTGAGATGCTAAAACGTCTCGGACGCAAAGGATTCGTGAATTATGTCCCTTACAAAGGTGTGACACTAACCCAACAAGGAATCGATGCGGCAAGCCGCGTCAAAAGAAGAGAAGCATTGATGGAGGTTTTTCTGGTTCAGATGTTGGATTTCAGAGGTGATGTGAAAGATGTTGCTTGCCGTCTAGAACATGCTTTGACTGATGATTTAGAATCTGCTATAGACCGTTTACTAGGTTATCCAAGCCATACTATTGATGGGGGTGAAATACCTGCTACTAATAGAACAATTAGGAGTGACATTGAAGGCGTTTTGTTGCCACTCACTGCACTACCCGTCGGTTCTCTAGGTCAGGTAGAGTTAGTGGTTATTGATGGGATGGACGCTCGGACCCTTTCTGACATGGGTTTAGAGGTTGGTTCAGAGGTTCAAAACAAAGGTGATGAATGGTTGGTTAATGGGGTTAGTATGAGCCTTTCAAACACCCTCCAATCGCGAATATTGGTACGTACTGATTGACCTATGGGCAAAGACGCCTTGATATGGGATTGATGAGTCGGCGATGCCGATGGCGCGCGAGGAGGATGAGTCAGACCCTGAGCAAGAAGGGGTTCGAGAACGGCTTCAAGCAATGGAATCTAAGATGAGAAAACTCTCAGACCAGAGACGAACCCACAATGAATCTGCTCGAACAAATGCCGATAAGAGAGATGCTATTCAGAAGCAATATGGCTCTTTGCGTGAAGAAATTAAAGAAATTTTAGAATCTCAAAAAGAGGTGAGAGTTAAAGCGAAAATTCACCAAGCAAGAAGAGATGCAATCCAAGAACAACTGAGAAACTTATTTTCTCGTTCAAAATCAGCAAAATCAAATAGGGATAAATCAGTGGTTTTACAACTTTCAGAGAAAAATGCAGAAGCCGAACAAATTGAATTCCGATTAGAGAGGGATGGGACTCTGAAATTAGATGCTGAAAACCGCCTTCACAAGAAATTGAAATCACTGAAAAATGAAATCAAAGAACTTGAACCACAAGTTCAGGCTGAAATGCGAATTAAGATTGATATTAACGACCTTGAAGGTTCTATTGAACAACTAAAAGCTGAAGCAGATGAAGAACACAAACAAATGGTCGCTTTCAACGAAGAAGCAGATAAAATCTGGGAAGAAGTGAAACCAAAGTTTGACGAACGGGATTTCCTGAAAGCAGAAGGTGATAGGCTTCACGATTCATTTGTTCAGTGCAGAAAGGATGCAGATGCTGTGCACCAGCAAATTGAGGAATTAATGGCTCAAGTTACGACTGCTCGTAAAGAATTACAGGGAATTAGAGATGAGAGATCATCATGGATTACTCTTCATAACAAATCAGTGGAGGAATCAACTAGCACTCCTCAAAAAGATGAGGAATTAGCGGATAATTTAGTTTCAAATTTGATGGGCTCGGGAGCATTATCACTCGGTGGGACTGCCGGCCGTGTTGCCGAAGATAGTAGCCGTTCAAACCATAGACGAAAAGGGCGAAAAACTACCTTGGCAAGGCGAGGACATCGCGGAAGTAGTAAAAAATCTGAATAAATATAGTACTTCAGAATATGTATCCCTCACAAGGAATTTAGTATTACATTGAATGTCGTTAGGACAGTTCGGCATTAGTATCAAATACACGACTTTGACGGCCTCGTTCAGATGAACACAGACAACCAAGTGCCACACCGTAGTTACGACCGCCAATGGGATGAAATTGAGGACATGCTTGAGGTTGCCGAAGAGCGTGGAGTTGAATGGCAAAGTTGGTTTGAGGAATGTCGCGATAATAGTGACAAAGAGGGGATGAAAGAAGCAGCGCGAAATTATAAGGCACTTCAAGGAGTCATCAAATGCTTGAAATGGGTACTTGGTGAAGAGGGCATTGACCACCCACTAGAGTAAATATCTAAATCTACTAAACCACCAAAAGTGATATTGAAATCCTTGTTAATTGGTCTTTTTCTACTTCATTGAAGGGGACTAACATTGATGAGCGATAGGCGACCCGCAATAGTTGATTCACATGGCTATTGACATGACAGAGATGCGACACGGCACAGAACTGCTGAAGCGAGGATTCGCAAAAATGCAGGAAGGCGGCGTGATAATGGACGTTGTAACGCCTGAGCAAGCACAGATTGCAGAAGATGCCGGCGCAACTTCGGTGATGGCACTAGAACGTGTGCCATCCGATATACGAGCTGACGGCGGCGTAGCCCGAATGAGTCACCCTGATCTTATCAGAGGAATCATTGAGACAACTTCTATTCCAGTAATGGCAAAGGCTAGAATTGGGCACAGTGAAGAGGCCCGAGTTTTGGAAGCACTTGGCGTTGATATGGTGGATGAATCAGAGGTTTTGACTCCAGCAGACCCATTTTATCACATCCCAAAAAACGATTTCACCATTCCTTTTGTTTGTGGGTGCACCAACCTTGGCGAGGCTGTTAGGCGTATATTCGAGGGCGCTGCTATGATGCGTACGAAGGGCGAAGCAGGAACTGGAAATGTGGTTTGTGCGATGCAACACGCAAGATTGGTTGCTCAAGAAATTGATTGGCTCCAAAGATGTGACGAGGAAGATTATTCATTTGCTGTTGAGCAAATTGTTGAAGGTTTCCTCAAAATGGAATATGAAAGTGAGTTGGCAATTGAATTGGCTTCAACACCATTTGGTACAGTTGACGAATGCATTGCGGGTGTTGAGGAGATTCTTGAGGATGTCAAACGAATGGGACGACTTCCAGTTGTCACTTTTTCTGCGGGTGGGATTGCAACACCAGCGGATGCGGCATTATTGATGCAGACTGGTATGGATGGGATTTTTGTTGGTTCTGGAATCTTCAAGTCAGAAGACCCTGTAACTACTGCGCAAGCGATTGTCCACGCTACTCATCATTTCAATGACCCCGAAAAGATTGCTGAAGCATCAGCAATGATGGCTAATCCAATGCCTGGTCTTGAGATTGAATCACTAGATGTGAGAATGGATCAGCGCGGCAATTGAGTTGGTTCCGATAGGTTACATGGGATTATGCAAAGACCCATCCACAGGCTCGGCCCTGTGAATTTGGCTTTCAATGAGTCGGTATGCTCACTACCCATCCGAAAGCAATCTGTGAATTACATCTGAATTACACTGATTCGTTCGGATGCAATCTGAATGTACTCTTCGGAAATGTCAGTACCAATGTAATTCCGCCCGTGTTTCACAGCCATCTTTGGGGTTGTACCTGAGCCACACATCGGGTCAAAAACCAAATCACCCTCATTAGTCCAAGATAAGATATGTTCTTCAGCCAATTTTTCAGGGAAAACGGCTGGGTGTTGGAATGCGATTTTATCGCTTGTGGTGCCATGCATTCCAACCGCATAATCCCAAATATTTGCGCGCGTTTTCGCCTCATTCAATTTCCCTAATGCTTTTTTGTTCACACCGTCGGACCCTTTGTTAAATGGCAACATTTCCATGCCTTGCCTTACTGTTTCGTCAGTTAGAGGATTGAACGTATTTGGTTTTCCTTTGGTGAATACATGCATGAATTCGTAACAGTTTGTATAAGCATTAGAACGCATAAATGGTGTATT